>JAFPAQ010000105.1 GCA_017424235.1 Lachnospiraceae bacterium
AATTACAATACACACATTTACTAGCGGGAATTCCTTTTGCTTTAGCTAAGTCCGTGTTAGATTGTTTTGATCCACAAGACATTCTTCCCGAGGCAGCACCTAATTGTTTGTACTGGGTATGACATCTTCCAGTAATATCCGTCTTTACCATTAAAATTGTCAAGTCCTCTTATCTCAAGACCTTTTTCATATTTAACAGGATATCCGTCACTTGCAAGTACAACACATACTGCTGCATTGTCTTCAAACTGAAGATCTATCTCATCAAGCTTTCCATCTATACAAGCTTCAACAACATCAATAATATCGTTCTTCATTCTTGGAAGAACAACCTGAGCTTCAGGATCTCCAAATCTTGCATTATATTCCAATACCTTTGGTCCTTTTCCTGTAAGCATAAGTCCAAAGAAAATTATTCCCTTAAACTCACGTCCCTCTGCTGCCATTGCATCTACTGTTGCCTGATAGATATATTTCTTACAAAATTCATCTACTTCCTTTGTGTAGAAAGGGCTTGGCGAGAATGTACCCATTCCACCTGTATTCAATCCCTGGTCACCATCTTTTGCACGTTTATGATCCTGTGCTGATGTCATTGTCTTAATTGTCTTTCCATCAACATATGAAAGTACTGATACTTCACGACCTGTCATAAACTCTTCAATTACCATTGTATTTCCGGCACTTCCAAACTGTTTGTCAAGCATAATAGACTTAACGCCTTCTTTAGCTTCTTCAAGTGTATTGCATATCAAAACACCTTTTCCCAAAGCAAGTCCGTCAGCCTTTAATACTATTGGGAACTGTGCTGTTTCGAGATATTCAAGTGCCTTTTGAGAATCATCAAAGTTCTCATATGCAGCTGTTGGAATATTGTACTTTTTCATAAGATCCTTAGAGAATGCCTTAGAACCTTCAAGAATAGCAGCATTCTTTCTTGGTCCAAATACTCTTAAGCCCTTTTCTTCGAATACATCAACAATTCCGCCTACAAGTGGATCATCCATACCTACAATAGTAAGGTCAATCTGATTGTCCTTTGCAAATTGAGCAAGCTTGTCAAATTCCATTGCTGCTATATCTACACATTCTGCAAGCTGTCCAATTCCGGCATTTCCAGGTGCACAGTAAATCTTATCAACTCTGGGACTTTTTGCTACACTTGTTGCAATAGCATGCTCTCGTCCACCACTACCAACGATTAAAACTTTCATATCAAAAACCTTGCCTTTCTGCAATTATATCTGACCGTTTGCAATCATATTTATTGCCTGCGGTAAAATCTTCCATTCAGCCTGTTCCATAACTCTCTGCTGAAGCTCCTTTGGAGTATCTCCCGGTAAAACTTCAACAGCCTTCTGTAAGATAATTGGACCTGTATCTGTTCCTTCATCAACAAAATGAACAGTTGCACCAGTTACCTTTACACCTCTCTCAAGTGCTGCCTCATGAACTTTTAAACCATAATATCCTGTACCACAGAATGAAGGAATAAGTGAAGGATGTATATTTATTATCTTTCGTTCATATTTCTTTATCATCATTGGTGGAATTACTACCAAAAATCCGGCAAGCACAATCAAATCAGGCTCGACTTCGTCAACACATTTGAGAAAAGCCTCATTAAACTGTTCTCTTGATTCAAAATCCTTTGGTGAAATTGCAACTGCATCAATATTTTTTGCAGCTGCTCTCTCTAATGCATACACACCCTTATTATTACTTATAACCCTGACAATCTCTGCATTTGTAATAACTTTATTATCTATAGCATCAATTATTGCCTGAAGGTTTGTTCCACCGCCGGATACGCATACGCATACTCTTAGCATAATGTAACTCCTTTTTCACCAGCCTTTGTCTCTCCAACAATATAGCAAGTCTCTCCGGCAGCCTTGATAGCTTCCATTGTTTTCTCAACATCTGCCGGATCAACTGCAACTATCATACCAAGACCCATGTTAAATGTATTGTACATCATCTTTTCATCGATATTTCCTGTCTTCTGCATAAGTTTAAATATAGCAGGTACCTCATAGCTGTCTTTCTTTACTACAGCATGGATTCCTTCCGGAAGCATTCTTGGAATATTCTCATAGAATCCACCACCTGTAATATGGCTGCATGCTTTAACTCTCACACCTGCATCCTTGATGCTCTTTAATGCTTTTACATATATAACTGTTGGAGCAAGAAGAGCCTCTCCTAAGGTTTTTCCTAATTCATCATAATATGTATCAAGGCTTTCCTTTGTCATCTCAAATACTTTTCTTACAAGCGAAAATCCATTGCTGTGTACACCACTTGAAGCAATACCTATAAGTACATCACCTGCCTTAAGGTCAGCACCTGTGATGAGATCCTTTTTATCTACAACACCTACTGCAAATCCGGCAAGATCATATTCATCCTCCGGCATAAGACCCGGATGCTCTGCTGTTTCACCACCGATAAGAGCTGCACCTGACTGCTTGCATCCCTCTGCGACACCACTTACTATTGTAGCAATTTTTTCAGGATAGTTCTTTCCGCATGCAATATAGTCAAGGAAGAATAATGGTTCTCCACCTGCACATGCAACATCATTTACACACATAGCTACACAATCAATACCAATTGTGTCATGCTTATCCATTAAAAATGCAAGCTTAACCTTTGTTCCGCATCCATCTGTACCAGATAAAAGAACAGGATCATCCATCTTTTTAATTGCATCAAGTGAGAATGCACCAGAGAATCCACCAAGTCCACCAAGAACTTCCGGACGCATAGTTCCCTTAACAAATTTTTTCATAAGTTCAACTGACTCATATCCTGCCTCTATATCAACACCTGCGTTCTTATAATCCATATCTAAATCCTCCATTTAATAATTTGTATTTCTCTTATTATTTTTTAAGATATTCTTTATATCCAATCTCCTGAAGTTTTGCATCCTTGGCAACTACCTGCTCCTTTAATGATGCTGAATATTTTTTAAGTCTGTCAAGAAGTTCACTATCTGATGTTGCCAAAATCTTTGCTGCAAGAAGTCCTGCATTAGCACCACCATTGATTGCAACTGTAGCAACAGGAATACCGGAAGGCATCTGTACAATCGAATAAAGTGAATCACGTCCGCCAAGTGATGTTGTATGCATTGGTATACCTATTACAGGCATTGGGAAAATCGCTGCACACATTCCGGGTAAATGTGCTGCCATTCCTGCTCCGGCAATAATTACTTTAAAGCCTTTGTCCTCTGCTGTCCTGGCATACTCAAAAAATACATCCGGCTCTCTGTGTGCGGAAATAATAGTCATCTCATAAGAAACTCCTAATTCTTCAAAAATATCTGCTGCCTTAGCCATAATAGGCATATCGGAATCTGATCCCATAACAATACCAACCTGTGCCATGTTCTACCTCCTAAAACTCTTATAAAAATAATTTAATTAATACTATAATTACTCAATACTTTTAGTTTACAAATAATCTATCCACACGTCAACTTAAAATGTCGAAATATACGAATTTTTATTACATTTTTTGTCGAAATGTATAAAATAAACGCCTATTCTTCAAATGGCATATTTAATTCTTCTGTACCCGCAAGTACAAATCTTCCGTTCTCTATGATCTTATACTCTTCTCCATTTTTGCCATAGGCAATGATTGAGCCAAGTTCATTATATGGAATAGTAATATCTGTATGGCAACTGAAATATGCCTTTGATACATCTGTCTTTCTGCGAAGTGAAACAGAGTTATCTCTTGCAACTATTTCCTTGCCATTTTCATTGTATACCTTTATATCCTCACATCTTGAATAGCAGGTATCACCCATTGCAAAATGCGGTCCGGTCTTTTCTGCGATAAGTATTGGCAAACAGCTTCCTATATTATATTTTTTAGCCATCATATATGCTGTTGTATTAGTTCCAATCGCAAACTCACCCATTGGAAGTGTTTCATGATTGAACAAAACATTTGCCTTAATATATTCTTTGCACTTTTGAGCATCATCAAAATTATCACATGTATAATCCTCAATCATTCCATTCTTAAACTGAATACTCAGATTATGATATTCCAGTTCATTCAAAAATACTCTGCTGACATGCAATGTACCTTCTGTGCCTTCAAGAACAGGTGATGTAAACACCTCTCCAACCGGTATGTTTACATCAGCAACACAGTTTTCAAATATAGTCTCCTTATCAGGATTATTCAGTTTCATAAGCTGAATCCTAAGGTCCGTTCTGTTTCCATTCATTCCTTTTACCTGAACATAGTCTGCCTTATCGAGAGTATCTATTATGACTGCCTGTATTGTCTCATATGTTGTGTAATCAAGAGTATTTAATTTTACTGTTTCATCAAATATCTCATCGAACTTTTCACCTATTTCAGGTACAGGGAAAGCTATTATTGTAAAGCTTCTTTCATCTCCATGAATATATTCATTTACAATTGAAGCAGAAGTTCCTCTATACTCAGCAGACAGCTTCTGCTGTTCTTCATTCAGCTTGCAGGCTTCACTTTTTGCAACCGGTGCAAATGGAGTTTCACCAAATACCTCAATAACTGCAGGACCTGCATATAATGCAGCCTTTTCCTTATATTCCTCGTATGCAGCACGAAGCACTTCAAGTCTGCGGTTTACAAGCTTTTTATCATAAAATAGAGCTATATCATCTTTATGGTCATAATCATACTGCTTGTTTGCCTGCGCACCATAAAAACCGATTTTATTTATATTTCTGTGAAAAATACTGTCACAGGCTCTATATATAACAGGCTTTAAACCCATTTTTTCAAAATTAGCGATAGCTGCCTTTACAATTCTTTCAAAACCTGCCACATAGCGAATATCTACAGTTGCTTTCTTGCTAAGATCCTTATTGCCCTTAACAAATCCTATTCGGTAACCTTCAGTATAAGTATCTGCTATCATCTGTATTCTTTCCTGAGAAAGAGAATTGAGATATTTTGCCATCTTCTCTGTATTTTCTGAAATATATTCACCATACTGGTATAGATAATTGATATTATTCAAATCACTTTGAGTAATTATCTTAACAGCAAAATCATTTGCAGGGTCAACCAGTGTTCCCACTCTCCATAAAGAAGCTGTTTCTGAATAATCACTTACAAACCAGTACATTATCTCCTGAATATCTTCGTTTTTTGGCTCAGCACCTTCATCAGCTGCATACTCAAATGAATTATAAATCTCAACAAAAAGTTCCATTCGAATAACTACATCTTCCAGCTTCTTTTCAAACGCATAGCCTATCATGCTTCTTAATTCTGAATACAAGAATGACAAAAGCTGTCCCATCCCTGTTCCAAGCTTCTCACATGCATAAGCAGGATTGGCATAACTGATTTCATAGTTTTTTCCCTTGATATCCTCAAACAATGCACTGTTAAGCTTTCTAAGTTCATTAATATCAGGCATATTTTCGCTTTGGCAAAATACACCTTTCTGAACTTTTTCAAAAGTATCAATAATCAATTTTACAAAATCAGCTGTTTTCTTAAAGTATTCTTTATACTTTTCTGAAACCTCCTGCTGTCTGCTTATTTCATCTATGCGTTCACAGCAAAGCTCATATCTCTCTAAAATAATCTCTGTCATATACTTAACCTTTCTATAATTTAAAAATACCCATATATAAAATAAAAAACTCCAGTAAAAGCCCCCAGGCATTAAAAATAATTCCCATTATAGGAAAGAATCTAAATACATCCTTGCCAAAGCATGAACGTATACCTAATGCCAGTCCGGCAATAGAGTAAATAATTGACAAAACTATAACCGAACCATATTGTGGCAATGCACTTCCCTTATTTTTGTATGTAAGATATACTGCCACACAAACCGATAATATTGACATTATACCAAGAATCGTTGACATTATACCCCACTTTGGAGTTTTCTTATTGGTAAAAATATATCCTTTTTTTCCAAATAGATGAATCATTTATAACCTCACAATTATTAATCAAATAGTTGCGTTGTATGCAAAAAGGGCATTCCCTGTAAGAACACCCTTTATACATCTGAATTTAAAATAAAATCTTTGATCTTCTTGCTAATAATCTTCCTCCGCTTATAAGAAGAAGAATCCCACTTGTAACTCCTGTAACTATTGAAATAGTACCAATAACAATTGCAAGTGCACCTGAACGTCCCATTGTCTTATATATCTTTTCTTCCATCATTACCATCCATTCTGCCTAATATTTATTATAACTGTTCAGAAAATAATAATCCTATTTTGCACCGTACTGTGCATAGTAAGCATCAATAGCTTCCTTCATCTTATCGTCAATGAGAACTCTTCCGTTATAGTTTTTATTGTAAAGATATTCAACTACTTCTTCCATGGTAACAATGGCTCCTGTCTCTATACCATATGTCTCACGAATCTCAGCAAGTGCGTTTTTCTGTGTCTTTCCTCTTTCCTGACGGTTAAGGCTTACCATAAGTCCAACTACATCAACATTTGCCTGCTCCTTAAGAATAGGGAATGTCTCTTCAATAGATTTTCCTGATGTTGTCACGTCTTCAATGATAACAACCTTGTCTCCATCATTAAGGTCGCTTCCAAGAAGGATTCCAACATCACCATGATCTTTTACTTCTTTTCTGTTTGAACAATATTTAATATCTCTTCCATATAATTCGCTAAATGCAATAGTGGTAGCTACTGAAAGAGGAATACCCTTGTATGCAGGTCCAAAAAGTACATCAAAATCAGTTCCATAATTGTCATGAATAGCTTTTGCATAGTACTGTCCAAGTTTTCTAAGCTGTGAACCAGTAACATAAGCTCCTGCGTTCATAAAGAAAGGAGATTTTCTTCCACTCTTTAATGTAAACTCACCAAATTTCAATACGTTACTATCTACCATAAACTCAATAAACTCTTTTTTGTACTGTTCCATATCTCTTTTCTCCTTATTCTTACTGAATATCCATTTTATTTGATCAGAAATCAAAAATGCATTTTAGCATGGAAAACCATGTACTGATAGTTTAACATGAAATAAACTAACTTTCAATGACTGAATAATTGTTTAAATTAAGGTTTAGACTTAACACTAAGGTCTCATAAAACCAGACATTATACAGCCACCTTTTGCACCACACTGTATTACGCTCTCCATACGGTCCATATTTATTCCTCCGATAGCATATACAGGCACTTCAACACTGCTGCATACTGCCTTAAGAAAATCCAGACCTCTTGGTTCTAAATCCTTCTTGCAATCAGTAGCAAAGATATGTCCTGCTATAAGATACGTTGCTCCATAGCTTATCGCTTCTTTTGCATCCTCCACACTGTGTACTGATGTACCTATTCTTTTAAAATTACCATTTTTGATTGATTCATTTATCTTTTCCACATTTTTTCTAAATACATCAAGCGGAATGTGTATATCAGGACATCCAAGTTCAAGAGCTATTTCCCAGAAATTGTGCAAAATACAGGTCTTATTATGCTTGGCACATATATCCAGTACTTTGTTTGCAAGTTCTTTATATTCAATTACTGACAAATCCTTTTCACGAAGTATGATACTGTCTATGTCAAGTCCTGCAAGCTCATTGATTTTTTGAAGAAAATCTCCACTGCACAGATGTCTGTTGGTAACAGCTATTATGTTATTGTATTTACCTTTTTTCATATCGCCCCAATCTACACATATAAATAGTCGTTTAAAACCGGCTGAAGATCATGAGCCTTCAATGCAGCTATTACCTCATCAAGAGTTCTTCCATCATTGATTTCAAACTGCTCATCTCCCTGTTCTTCTTCTCCGGAATGCGCTCCTATGCCAGTGCTTACACCTGCAGATATCTTAGTTGCCGCAAGTCCTGCAACATTATCCCTAAAGCCTGCTCTTTCTCTTGTAGAGACTGTTATTCCTGCAAACGGCATAAATAATCTGTATGCAAGAATGACCTGCAGGAGTTGAGTTTCATCAACATTCTCTGCCTCTATAGTTGCACCGTTTACTATTGGGCGAAGTCTTGGACACGAGAAAGAAATCTCTGCATGTGGATATTTTCTCTGCAACAGATAAGCATGCATTCCTGTCGCATATGCATCTTTTCTAAAATCACTAAGTCCTAAAAGTGCCGCAAAAGCAACACCTCTCATTCCACCTCTTAAGGCTCTCTCCTGTGCATTTACTCTGTATGGAAATATTCTCTTATGTCCTGCAAGATGAAGTGTCTCGTACTTGTCAGAATTGTAGGTTTCCTGAAATACTGTTACATAATCAACTCCACATTCATGAAGATATTTATACTCATCTGTATTCATAGGATATACTTCTACCCCTACCATTTTAAAATATTTACGTGCGATTTTGCATGCTTCACCTATGTATTTTACATCTGACATTTTTCTGCTCTCGCCGGTAAGGATAAGTATTTCTTCAAGACCGGTCTTTGCAATTGACTGCATTTCACGCTCTATAGCCTCAAAATCAAGCTTTGCCCTGCGAATCTGATTCTTACAGTTAAATCCACAATATACACAAAGATTTTCACAGTAATTTGATATATAAATAGGGGTAAACAGATACACTGACGTACCAAAATGCTTTCTTGTTTCTTCACGGGCAAGTCGTGCCATATCTTCTATAAACGGAGTGGCAGCAGGGGATAATAAAGCTGCAAAATCTTTTGGTGTTCTTACATCATTTTTAAGTGCCTCTACAACATCAGCTGCTGTATATTTATCATAGTCGTAAGTGTTATAGGCCTCTACTACTCTATCCATTACTTCTGAAGAAATCTGCTCCATATCCGGCAGATATTCCATATGATTTATTCTTTCCATAATAATTTATAACCATGCCTTTCCATTTCCTGCATAACTGCAAATTTGTAATCAAAATCAGTACAAGTCTGCATTATTATCTTAAGAAACCTGTAAGTGGTGATGATGCGGCTGCTTCTTCTTTTACTCTTCCAAGTCCTGCAAGATACCCCTGTCTTCCAGCCTCAATAGCACTTCTGAAAGCTCTTGCCATCATAGGAATATCTCCTGCTGTAGCGATAGCTGTATTTGCCATTACAGCGTCCACACCCATCTCCATCACTTCACAAGCCTGTGAAGGACGTCCTATACCAGCATCAACAATTATCGGAAGCTCAATCTCATCTACAAGAATCTTAATAAATTCTTTAGTACATAAGCCCTTGTTAGTACCTATTGGTGCAGCAAGCGGCATTATTGCTGATGCTCCTGCATTTACAAGGTCTCTTGCTGCATTAAGGTCAGGATACATATATGGAAGTACAATAAATCCTTCTTTTGCAAGCACTTCTGTAGCCTTAATCGTTTCATAATTATCCGGTAAAAGATATTTTGAATCATGTATTACTTCTATCTTTACAAAATCACCACAGCCTAACTCTCTTGAAAGTCTGGCAATTCTGACAGCCTCCTCTGCATTTCTTGCACCTGAAGTATTTGGCAGAAGTGTTACTCCCTTAGGAATATAATCAAGAATATTACCCTCACCGTTAGAATTTGCTCTTCTAAGTGCAAGTGTAATGATTTCAGCCTTTGCTTCATTAACTGCTGCCTCAACAAGTTCAAGATTATACTTTCCTGAACCCAGAATAAATCTCGAACTAAACTCATGTCCTCCAAGAACAAATTTGTCTTCTGCATTTATATTAGTATTAGCCATATTTATTTCCATACCTTTCTTTTATTATTCGTAACTATTCAGTACCTCATAATTACTTTTCTTCTATTCTTCTATTTTTCAATCAACAACTGTACTACTTTATTTGCCTGATGACCTGCACATACCATTACTCTTGGTGCCATAAGCCCTATGCCATCTGCAACATCTGTGCTTCCGTCACCACACATATATAGATTTTTAAATACTTTTTTTGTAACTATCTTATTGCAGTCATCAAAGCCGGCAAGCCCTGACCCTGCAACTATTTTCTTATCAGGAAATGTTTCAAAGATACCATTTATAAGCATTGCCTTCTGGTCTGGTTTATCAAATGCCTCACATATGATATCATAATCCTTAAAAATTTCCTCTATATTTTGAGGCGTGACCTTACCACAGAACACTTTTGTATTGATATATGGATTTATGTGATAAATTCTCTCTTTCATTGCTTCTGTCTTGTATTTTCCAATCTCTTCAACATGGTATTCCTGCCTGTTGAGATTTGTAATATCAATCTTGTCAAAGTCAATTATACAGAGATTTTCGATTCCACATCTGGCAAGCATTATCGCAATATGTGAGCCAAGACCACCAAGTCCGGCAATCGCGACCCTGCCGTTTCTAAGCTTATCATGAATATCCTTACCAAACCGAACATCCATTGCCTTATACATTTCCTCTTTGCTTATCATCTAAATAACCTAGCCCCCTCCTACAAAGCTTACGATTTCCAATGTATCAGCTTCTGTCAGTATAGTGTTTGCGTATTCGCCCTTTGGCACTATATCTCCATTCAATTCAACTGCTATTACTTCCTTGCGATATCCATGTAAATTAATAAAATCCTCCAATGAGGTATTTGTTCCACAAGACATCTGTTCACCGTTTACTTTCATCCTTATCGTTACCTCCAATTATATAGTAATGTACTATAAAGCAAAAAAATCACGCGAAAAAGACTACGCCCGTGGTGGTGTACCCCTTCGCGTGATTTACATAATCACACTCTATTTAAACAGTATATATTTATGCTTCGTAATTGTCAACCCTCAAAAATTTCACTTAAAAACCTAAATTTTCATTGACCAGTATTACATGGATTCTGTCCTTATGCTTTGAAAAACGTGTTATAAGGAACTGACAGCATATTGTATCAGGTGATTTACAATCCATACATGAACCTGTCTTTGCACATGGCGTGCTTAGATTAAAACGTTGCGCATTGATAGGAGCAGCCTCATTTCTTGCTCTTTTCATAGCTGAATCAACATCTGCCGTAACCTTATTCATCCCAACTATAAGCACAAGTTTTCTTGGTCCATACGCATATGCTGACACTCTGTTTGAATTGCCATCAATATTAACCAATACACCATCTTCTGTAATTGCATTTGCACTTCCGATAAACACATCACTGTCATATGCAAACATCTCTGCTTCTCTCTTATTCTCAGCTGTAGCTCTGTTAAAGTAATTATATCTTCCACTGTTTAATTCTTCTTCAAGACCAATCTCGTCTATCGAAAAAGAACCTCCATGTGTTACCTTACAGCCTTCCGGAATAAGAGAAAGTGCTACTTTTAATGCTTCTTCTTTTGAAGCCGCATAATAGCCTGTCATATTTCTTGACTCAAGCCCACCTATAATCTTCCTGGCTAAAAGTTCATTTCTCTTAAAAATATTTTCATTCATGTAATTGTCCCCCATATGACTCTTTATACATCAACTTTTCGGCAAATATCATTAAGACAGCATTTATCACAATAGGGTTTTGTCCTTGCTGTACATATCTCTCTGCCATGGTCGACAAGTCTGTGACAAAAATTATTTCCTTCTTCATGTGGAATTATTTCCCACAAGGCCATCTCAACCTTCTTAGGTTCCTTACAGCCATCAATAAGTCCCATCCTATTAGTAAGTCTTATACAATGTGTGTCGGTAACAATCGCCGGCTTTCCAAACACATCTCCCATAATAAGATTAGCACTCTTCCTGCCAACTCCCGGCAACTCCATAAGCTTGTTGAAATCATCAGGCACCTTACCATCATATTTTTCCAAAAGCATTTTCATACAGGCACTGATGTCTTTGGCTTTACTGTGTCCTAATCCACAAGGTTTTACTATTTCTTCTATGTTTTCCACATCAGTCTCAGCAAGCGCCTTAACAGTCGGATACTTTTCGAAAAGCTTTTTTACTATAACATTGACTCTGGCATCTGTACACTGTGCAGCAAGCCTTACGCTTACCAAAAGCTTCCAGGCTTCATCATACTCCAGTGTACAGTCCGAATCAGGATACTCTTTTTTTAACCGTTCTATTATCTTGGCTGCCAAAATTTTCTTTTGCTTTTGAGAAAGGCATTTACTCACTATTCATTATCCTCTTTTTTTACAACAGCAATTCCCAATTCTTCAAGCTGGATATCATCAACAAAGTTTGGACACTCTGTCATGAGACATGATGCGTCCTTAACCTTAGGGAATGCAATAACCTCTCTGATAGAATCCGCCTGTGCCATAAGCATTACCATACGGTCAAGACCAAATGCAAGTCCTGCGTGAGGTGGCACACCATATTTGAATGCGTTTAACAGGAATCCAAAACGTTCATGAGCTGTCTCTTTTGAAAGACCAATTATTTCAAACATCTTCTCCTGAACATCATTCTGGAAGATTCTTACTGAACCACCACCAAGCTCTGTACCGTTAAGTACGATATCATAAGCCTTAGCACGTACTCTTCCCGGATCTGTATCAAGAAACTCAATATCTTCTTCCATAGGCATTGTAAATGGATGATGCATTGCAACAAAACGATTCTCATCCTCACTCCACTCTAATAATGGGAATTCTGTTACCCAAAGGAAGTTGTACTGATTCTTATCAATCATATCAAGCTGTTTTGCTATCTCAAGACGAATGTTGCCAAGTACATCCCATACAACCTTGTTCTTGTCTGCTGCAAAAAGAAGCAAGTCACCATTCTCACCGTCCATCTTTTTGATAAGTGCAGACATCTCTTCTTCAGTCATAAACTTGGCAAATGATGATTTAACTGTTCCATCTGACTGGATTGCGATATATGCCAGTCCCTTTGCTCCGAAGCCTTTGGCAAATTCTACAAGTGCATCTATCTTCTTTCTTGGCATTTCGCCCTGTCCCTTTGCATTAATACCACGAACTGAACCACCATTTTCAAGAGCACCTGTAAACACGCCAAATCCGCATCCGGCTACAGTATCACTTACATTTACAAGCTCCATGCCAAAACGTGTATCCGGTTTATCTGAACCAAATCTGTCCATAGCTTCCTGCCATGTCATTCTTTGGATTGGAAGCTGTACATCTATACCGATTGTATCCTTGAATACTGTCTTTAATAATCTTTCATTTACTTCGATAACATCATCAACATCAACAAATGAAAGCTCCATATCTACCTGAGTAAACTCCGGCTGTCTGTCTGCACGTAAATCCTCGTCTCTAAAACACTTTGCTATCTGGAAATATCTGTCATAACCAGAGCACATAAGAAGCTGTTTGAAAAGCTGTGGTGACTGTGGAAGTGCATAGAAATTGCCCGGGTGAACACGGCTAGGTACTAAGTAATCTCTTGCACCTTCAGGTGTTGACTTGTTAAGGATAGGTGTCTCTATCTCAAGGAAGCCTTCGTTTGTCATAAACTCACGAATTTTTGCTGTAACACGGCTTCTCATCATAATCTTTTCCTGCAAATCAGGACGTCTCAAATCAAGGTAACGATATTTTAATCTAAGTTCTTCCTTAGTCTTTGAATCTGACTCGATTGGGAAAGGTGGTGTCTCTGACTCTGAAAGAATACGAAGTGATGTAGCTCTTACCTCAATATCACCTGTCTTCATATTTGCATTAGCATTTCCTTCACGTTTTTCAACCTTACCAACAACTGCTACTACAAATTCGCTTCTAAGAGATTCTGCTTTTGCAAAATTTTCTGCATCTACTGCACGACTCAAGTCTTCACCCTGTTCAAAAATAACCTGGATAAGACCACTTCTGTCTCTAAGGTCTACGAAAATAATTCCACCTTTATTTCTGCTTTTCTGCACCCAGCCCATTACGGTAACTACTTCTCCGACATTTGCAGCTGAGACTTCTGTACATCTGTGGGTTCTTTTTAACCCTCTCATTGACTCTGCCATTTTATCCTCCAAATTTTCCTTTAACTTAATTTTTTAATCCTTCTTTATAGAATTCTCTAAATTCCTCATATCCCTCAGCGGTAAGCTGCTCTTTTTGGAATTTTTTATTCTTATTCATTCTTGCAACTAACACCTGTGTGCCATCCTGTCTTGCCTTCTGGGCCTCACTAATGACATTGCAAAGAGCCTCTCCTGCAACTCCTTTTTCTATAAGATATGCAACCTTCCTGCTCTGGTTGGGCACTTTAAATCCATTCTCCATTAGAATAAGGATAATTCTCTCAAATCCTATTGAGAAGCCACAAGCAGGCACATCCTTACCTGTAAATCTTCCAACCATCTTGTCATAACGTCCACCGCCACCACAGCTTCCGCCAAACTCCGGCATAGCTATTTCAAAAATAGTACCTGTATAATAAGACATTCCTCTTACAAGAGTAGGATCGAATACCAATTCAAAGTGATCACCCTTTGTAGCCTTAACACTCTCTATAATTTCTCTAAAGCTTGCCTTGACATCCTCCTCTATAAATCCTGTCATCTTTTCTTCGATAAATGCAAGTGTATCTTCTGACTCATTCATTCCCTTGAAAAGTCCAAGATATTTTTCAACACTGTCTTTGTTATATCCGGATTCAACAAGTTCAGCCTCAACACCCTCAAGACCAATCTTGTCCATCTTATCAAGGATAATAAAGATATTGTCAAAATCTTCCTCTGCAAATCCACTGTAAGCAGCCATTGCCTTTAATATTCTTCTGTCATTTATCCTTATCTCAAAATTTTTAAATCCAAGCTTTCCAAGAGTAGTTGTTGTAGCAAGGATAAGCTCTATCTCCGCAAGATTTGAAGCCTCACCCAGAATATCAATATCACATTGCATAAACTGGCGATATCTGCCCTTCTGTGGTCTGTCAGCTCTCCACACATTTCCAATCTGTAAAGCCTTGAAAGGTGAAGGCAGTTCATTTGAATGATTTGAATAATATCTTACAAGTGGAACTGTAAGGTCATATCTCATACCAAAATCAACCACATCATCCTCAGTAGTTGCTGTCTCAAGATTAAGCTTTTCGCCTCGTTTTAATACCTTAAAAATAAGCTTCTCATTTTCTCCTCCCTGCTTGCTGCAAAGGTTTGCAATATTTTCCATGCAAGGTGTTTCCATTGGAGTAAAACCAAATTTGCCATAGGTCTCTTTGATTACGCTGATTACATAATCACGAATCTGCATCTCCTCCGGCAATATATCTTTCATTCCATTTACAGGCTTTTTATTAAGTGCCATAATGTACCTCATTTCCATTTTTTTATCTAGTTAAGTTTACACTTTTTGATATAGATTTTCAAGTATTCATTATATCAATTTCATATCAACAGTTATATCATTTCCTTTAACAGTAACCTCAGCCATACTTCCACAGATAAGCGGCATT
Source organism: Lachnospiraceae bacterium (assembly GCA_017424235.1). Lineage (GTDB taxonomy): Bacteria > Bacillota > Clostridia > Lachnospirales > Lachnospiraceae > COE1. The sequence continues at coordinate 15,325 of JAFPAQ010000105.1, forward strand.
GCAGGTGGCAGATGCCCAAGATCAACATCCATTACAATTGGGACATCATATTCCGAAAGCAAATCAGTTATTGCCTTATATTGATCCAGTCCTATCATATCTTCACCATAGATTCTTGGTCTGCCTACAATAAAGCCTTTGACATAACTGAACCAGCCTGCCATTTTCATTTGCCAGATTGCTCTTCGTATGCTGAAAACATTCAGGTCACATGCCTCAATAAACCATATTATTCCATCATTTTTATATTTTTCACAAAATTCCTTTGTTTTGTCAAATTTTGTACCCAGCAAAGTTACAAGGCAATCAATGCATCCACCCAAAAGGCGTCCCGAAAAAGCAGTATCGCTATCCGGAAATCTTCTAAGTATTTTTTTCTCTGTAAGATTGTATTCTGCAATCGGATCAAGCTCAGAGTCAAAACCTTCCAATTCCCACATATCATATCCTGACACAGTTGTCATTTTTCCGCTTAACACATCAAAAGAATCCTGTATAGCTTTGTGCCATTTTCTCATACCGAAGGTTGCCGCACAAGGTCCGTATATCGATGCTGTATCAGCTAATGTTGTAAGCAGATAAGTCATGTTGGTATTATCTGAATATCCCATATACCACTTTGGCTCAGCCTTTGCAAAAGCTTCAAAATCAACATATTCAAGGATTTCACACATAAGCTCACCACCGCCTACCGCCATAAGCACATCATTATCCTTTGCAAGATAATATTCATTAAGCTCCTCAGCACAATTTTGTGGCGTATTACTTATTCCTATCCCTTCACCGGCATAACAGTTAGGACCTGTTTTTACTTTATATCCCATATCTGAAAATACCTTTAAGGCATTATCAAATCTTGACTTATAAGGTTCTATTGAGGCGCCAAAAGAAGGTGCCACAAAACCAATCGTTCCACTATCTTTTAAAAATTTCCCGTATTTCAAATGAACACCTCACTTTTCTTATTTTGTTATTCTAAAAATCGAGTAGGTGAAACATTCATCCGCCTACTCGATTTTTAATATAAATCACTGCTTTATGAGAAATTCAAAATCTCTTCCTTGGGTTTGTCGGTTGGTGTAACACTTATCGCATGAAGAACCGGTCCCTCTCCATTGTAATCCTTCCAAAATTCACAATGAACCGTAGCTTTTACCTTTACCCACTGCTTATTTTCAAGCTCGCTGCACTTGTCATATTTACATGCATATCCAAGAAAAGCCATATCATCTGCGCAACAGGTCATAGCCATTCTTCCAGGCACAAAATATTCATTATTGCTGTTTTCCGGTTTCAATACCATAGCTACAAAGGTAATAGTCTTGTCAATATATCTGTCAAGATTATCCATTGCATCAAGATAGAAAATACCATATCCATAATCGTCAAGGTCCAGTTCAGAAGCTTTAAGGTCATATGGAAGATCCTCTTCAAACATCTGATTTACTTCACCATCTTTATCTTCAAATATAACCTCTGCCTGTGGATTAAGTGTCTTAACATTTCTCTTAAATCCGCTTAACTGGTCTATGAGACCATCACAACGGTTGAAGATAATAAGTTCAGACTTGCGAATCATTTCAGCCAAAAGAGATTTCATATTTGTATAATAGGTTTGGAAGGTTGCTGCATTGATTGTTGTAATCTGCTGCTCAAGCTTCCAATGCCATGGCATTTTAAAATTCTTATAGTTCCACATTCCATTATACTCAATGATAATACGTTCAGGCTTGTACTTTTTCTCAAGTTCAATCATTTTGGAGGTAGTAAGCTCTTCTTCTTCGTCAATTACTTCCATGACTGTTCTGCTCTTCTTAAGGTCATTTTCATCATATTCTATCTCACCCTCTTCACAGACTATAAGAAGAGTAGTTCCCTGAGACTGAAAATAAGGCTGTGAAAGAGTGTATGAAATAAACTCTGTCTTACCACTTTCCAGAAATCCATTAATAACATAAACCGGTTTCATCCTAATAATCTCCAATATCTCTATTTATTAAACAATTCTTCCAAATTATGCTCATTAAGCTTTGCACCAATAACACAGATTTTTCCTGTTACCTCAGGCACTCCCTTACGAACATTGCTTTCCTCCGGCACATAATCAAAGTTTATCCAAGAACCCTCCTTTGATGCAAGCATTCCCTTTGCACGAAGGATAACACCATACTTTTCTTCATTTCCAAGCTGTTTAAGAATATCTTCAATATCCTCCATAGAATATGTCTTAGGAGTTTCAAATCCCCAGCTTGTAAATATATCATCTGCATGATGATGATGGTGATGATGGTCATGCTCATGGTCATGATGATGGTCGTGCTCATGATGATGTTCATGGTCATGACAGCCACATGTGCAGTTTTCATCATGTTCATGTTCATGCTCATGATGATGCTCGTGGTCATGATGATGTTCATGCTCATGGTCATGATGATGGTCATGCTCATGGTCATGGTCATGACAGCCACATGTACAGTTTTCATCATGTTCATGCTCATGATGATGTTCCATAACCTCAGCTATAAGCTCAGCTTCCAAATCTTTTGCATTTTCTATTGTATCAAGAATTTTTTTACCATCAAGTTCATCCCATGGAGTTGTGATAACAGTAGCTTTACTATTGTGTTCTCTTATTATTTCCATTGCAGCATTTAACTTTGCTTCACTGATATCAGCAGTTCTGCTGAGAATGATTGTTCCTGCATGCTCTATCTGGTTAAGGAAAAATTCTCCAAAATTCTTTGCATACATTTTACATTTATTTGCATCAACTATAGCCACTGCACTGTTTAACTGTACCTCTACATCTGTATCAACATCCTGTACAGCCTTCATAACATCAGATAATTTACCTACACCTGATGGCTCAATAAGAATCCTTTCCGGGTGATACTGCTCGATTACTTCTTTAAGTGAGCTGCCAAAGTCACCTACTAATGAACAGCATATACAGCCTGAATTCATTTCCTTAATTTCTATTCCGGCTTCCTTAAGAAAGCCTCCATCAATACCTATTTCACCAAACTCGTTCTCAATAAGAACTACCTTTGAAGCATCTAAAGCTTCTTTTAAAAGCTTTTTAATGAGTGTTGTCTTACCAGCACCTAAAAATCCTGAAAAAACATCTATTTTTGTCATGTCTGCCTCCTATACTTTAATGACACCTGTGTCATATTCCTTTTCTAATACCATAATATCACAATATTTATTCCAATTCTATTATATAAATATTAAATATTTATTCCTATGGATTTAAATACCATTGGAGATTGACAGCTTCAATCCTTTCATAATTGTCTGCACCTTCTCCATTTCTAAGATACACATTCTTTATACCTGCCTGAATTATCATCCTTGCACACAGGGGACAGGGTTTTGCCTTATGTACTGACAAATCCTGTGGATTAACACCCGCCAGATACAGATCAGCCCCTATCGTCTGCTCCCTTGAGCAATTTAACAGTGCATTGGCCTCGGCATGTATTGCCTTACATATGGCATATCCTTCGCCTTGATGCATATTCATTTTAATGCGTGGACACTCTCCTATATCACAGCAATTTTCAAAGCCTCTTGGTGAACCATTATATCCGGTAGATATCACAGCATCATCCTTTACTATAACTGCACCGTATTTTCTTTTTATACATGTACTTCTATATGCAAAGTTCTCTGCACAGTTTAAGTATGCATCTATCTTTGATATACGCCCATTCTCTGTAGGTCTGACCATCTATTAATGTCACTCCTTTTCCTCCAATATAATGTTATATTCATCAAGTATGATTGATGATGGAATACTAAAGGTATAATCTGCTTCTTTTACTGACGCTTCCTTTGAAACATCTCCACCGGATACTATTCCCAAAAATCTGCCACCCTCATCAAACAATCCACTGCCAGACATTCCTGCCTTCGAATAGCAGCAGGTTACTATAACTTTTGTATTAAATACAGGTTCAAATCTCACTGAATCTACTGTGCCTGTATTTAAATCATACTTATCATCATTTAAAGCACCCGCACCTAACTGCAATATTGTCTTGTTCTCATATTCTTTAAGAAATTCATCTATATCCTCTTCTTTATAAAAATCATATATTACCGGAACCACCTCATATATATCCCTGAAAACTCCTGTTGGAAGCTCTGAAATATTTATCTTAAGAAATCCCAGATCGTACTGTTGTGAATAGCCTAATATTTGAGCTTTTACCTTTTCCTTATCACAAAAGGTAACCTCTGCCTCAACATCATGCATAAGCAAATGCCTGTTAGAACAGATTATGACATTGTCATCATCTATCTTCCAAATAACCCCATTACCTGCAAATTCCTTGACTTCAATTCTGACCACACTTCTCTTAGCCAGCTGATAAATTATCTGCATATCAGAATCCTCCCATTTTAGACCAGTAAAATCTGTCATTATCATTAGTACAAATATAATAATCCTTTTTGCTAAAGCAGTTCTCATTTATTTTGTCCTGATTTGTCTTATATTACACACGAGCCACATTTTGTCTCCAAAATGTGGCTCGTGTATTGTTATAGCAAGCGCAGCTATAAGCCGGGTTATGTCATACAGTTATTGCTAACTATAAGAATGATCATCTATCTAGTACTGTTGTCACCAACAGCATCAAGCGACCTACCTGAAAACAAATCGGGCAAATTTATAGTTTTCTTTTTGGTCTTGCTTCGGATGGGGTTTACATATGCCCTCCTCGTTACCTCAGAGGCGGTGGTCTCTTAAGCCACCTTTCCACCCTTACCTTCACGTGAAGGCGGTTTATTTCTGTTGCACTAGCCTTGGAGTCACCTCCACCAGACGTTATCTGGCATCCTGCCCTGCGAAGCCCGGACTTTCCTCACCTATTACATTACATAAAAGCCGCGATCATTCGCCACACTTGCTTACTTATTATACTCATGTTGCAGATATTTTTCAACCTAATATTCTGATTTTTCAAACCAATTTTAAACTTTAAAGCAACTTCCGCCAACAAATTCTCTTACAATAGAGTTCTTTGGAAGTTCTTCTGTATTGACTCCCAGGAAGTAACTTAAAAATTTCAACAATCGCACTGCCTCAAAATATTCAGGTTCATCAGGCTCAATACTGTATAATAATGGCTCTGCAAACTGTTTGAGCACTGCAAGCTCATATATTAATGCGGAATTAAACATAGCATCTGCACTTTCCTGAAATGGAAATATGTTTTCTTCCTCACCCTTTCGCACTGAAGGCCACATCTGAATTGTTCGCTTTGCAGAAGCTCCTCTTGTACGCGCATCGCGCACCATACGTCTTAGAAGCCTTCCATCAGTAGTTGAAATACGGTTATGATCATCAACATTTAATGTAGTGAGTGCACTTATATATATCTTGTACTTACTATCTGCCGGAAGGGAATAAGACATCTTATCATTGAGCCCATGTATACCCTCTATAACAAGAATATCATCCGGACCTAACTGCTTGAAATTACCCTTATATTCTCTTTTTCCTATAACAAAATTGAAGGTAGGAATCTCAATTCTATTTCCCGCAAGAAGTTCATTCATGTCATGGTTAAACAACTCAACATCAATTGCCTCAAGGCACTCAAAATCATAATCTCCATTAGGCTGTCTTGGTGTCTTCTCTCTGTCTACAAAATAATCATCTACTGCAATAGGATGCGGTGTAAGCCCATGTGTCCTAAGCTGTACTGAAAGACGATGTGAAAAAGTAGTTTTTCCTGAAGAGGAAGGTCCTGCTATCATAACGAACTTAACTCCCTTGCGTGAAGCTATATCCGAAGCAATCTCGCTTATTCTTCTTTCCTGTAACGCCTCCTGTACAAGCATTAACTCATTAAAATCACCATTACGTATCTGCTCATTCAAATCAGCAACTGTTTCCAACCCAAGCTTAGTTCCCCATTCAGTAGCATATTTCATTGTCTCAAACAGATTTTTCTGCGGCTTAAACTCATCAATCACTGTAGGAGTCTGTTTCTTAGGAAGAAGCAGTATCAATCCATCCTCATACTTTTGCAGGTCGAAACACCTTACATAGCCTGTACTCGGAAGCATGTATCCATAATAATAATCATAATATCCATCCAGATTATATAGATTTACTGTTGAGTTACCCCTGTATTTAAAGAGTCTTACCTTGGCAGGCATCTTCTGCTCCATAAATATTTCATTGGCATCTTCAAGAGAAAATGATTTCTTTATAATGCTAATGTCCTCATCAATGTATTCATGCATTTTTGCCTTAATCTTTTCTACTATTTCATCAGTAAATTCAAAATCGCCTTTTTTAGATACATAATATCCATTACTTACAGTAAACTCAATTCTGATCTTATCTATCTTATCAGAACCAATAACCTCATTTATCGCCTTCATAAGAATAAGAGTAGCTGTTCTGATATAGGTTTTATGTCCTATGGTATCTGCAAATGTAATAAACTCTACTGTGCAGTCCTTATCAACCTTCTTAAATAGCTCCTTCATCTTACCATTTCTGACTGCCAGAGCTATCTGTGCAGGATAATCCTTCTGATAAATACTTGCTATTTCACCATAAGTGATTCCTGCTGAATATTCTCTTGTTTTTCCATTTACAGTCACCATATAGCTTTGTTTCATTTCATTTTTCATGCTTCACCCCAAATCTGCCCCTTCCAAGGCCAAAAAGTCATTTAAAAATAACTATACAAACAAAAAACTATATCGCCAAGTTCTGTGTCTAACTCAGCAATTCTGTACTGCTGTCTCATTGTCTGCTGTTTTTGCTTTACTAAATTCTCTCTTATATTATCCAGATTTTCTTTTTTCCAAAGCAAATATTGTTTCAAAACAGGATGTGAATTTGCTAAAAGATATGGTCCATATGTATCCTGAATTCTTATAAGCTTACGATTTTCTTCAACAGATAACTCGGATATATCCGGCGGTGTAACCCCATTTACCGCAGATTTTTTCCTTTTTTCTGTCAGATTATCTGCCATCTGACTCTCCTGTTTTCCAAAATCTCCAACAATAACCCTCATCATTGGATAATACTTGCCTTCCTCGCAAACCATATCTTCTTTATCTATAATAAAGCCCGAATTTCTAAGATATTCTCTTACCTCATCTATTTCAGACTGTGGTTGCAGGATAAGCTGCTTCATATCTGAGATAACATCTCTGCCTTTCTCAAGTATTGAGATTATCAGTTTTCCACCCATACCCGCACAAATAATGCCTTCAACCTCTCCTTTTTTTAATGCATCGGTTCCATTTGACAGACGGGTCTCAATATATTCAGACATGACGTAATCCTTTATATTACTTTCAGCCCTGGCTAAAGGTCCCTGATTTACATCCATTGCGATTACATGCTTACAGGTTCCTCTTCTTACCAGCTCCATTGCCACATATCCATGATCACAACCGATATCAGCAATACAATTACAATCAGCTACAAGCCCTACTACTGCCTGCATTCTATCTGATAACAGCATCAATAATCTCCTTATTTCATTTTCAAATTCCTTTAATGCACCTTATGCAGATGCATTAAACAAAGTGATAAAACTTAATCAAGATAATCCTTAAGCTTACGGCTTCTTGATGGATGACGGAGCTTTCTAAGTGCCTTTGCTTCAATCTGTCTGATACGCTCTCTTGTAACATTGAACTCCTTACCTACTTCTTCAAGTGTGCGTGCTCTTCCATCATCAAGGCCAAATCTAAGTCTTAAAACCTTCTGCTCTCTGTCTGTCAATGTATCAAGCACTTCAACAAGCTGCTCTTTTAACAGTGTAAACGCGGCAGCATCTGCGGGAACAGGTACATTGTCATCCTGAATGAAATCACCCAAATGACTGTCTTCCTCTTCACCGATAGGCGTTTCAAGTGAAACCGGCTCCTGTGAAATCTTTAATATCTCGCGAACTCTTTCCTCCGGCATATTCATTTCTTTTGCAATCTCTTCCGGAGTCGGTTCACGTCCGAGCTCCTGCAATAACTGTCGGCTCACCCTGATAAGCTTGTTAATAGTTTCCACCATATGCACAGGAATTCTGATAGTTCTTGCCTGATCGGCAATAGCACGTGTTATAGCCTGTCTGATCCACCATGTAGCATAAGTTGAGAATTTATAGCCTTTACGATAATCAAACTTCTCAACTGCTTTAATAAGTCCAAGATTACCTTCCTGAATAAGGTCAAGGAAAAGCATGCCACGTCCAACATATCTTTTAGCAATACTTACTACAAGTCTGAGGTTCGCTTCTGCAAGTCTCTTCTTTGCCTCCTCATCTCCTACTTCCATACGTTTTGCAAGCTCTATCTCTTCATCTGCACTAAGTAAAGGTACTTTTCCAATCTCCTTCAAATACATTCTTACAGGATCCTCAATACCTACACCATCCGGTACAGACAAATCGATATTCTCCATATCCACATCTTCATCATCTACAAGAAGGATATCATCATCTGGAAGGTCGTCATCATCAGTAGTAATACGAAGCACGTCTATACCACTTTGTTCTAATGCCTCAAGGATTCTGTCAAAAGAGTCCTCCTCTAATGGAAGATCCTTAAAAAAATCACTTATTTCCTGATATTCCAAAACATTTTTCTTCTTTTTTGCAATCTGCAAAAGTTCTTTTACTTTCGCCTCAAATTTTGCCTGTGTGTTTTCATCCATTCTGGCCAATCCTCCATACCATTTTTATTTTTATCCTTAATTTAAAGAAATATGCGTTCTATTAAGCTCCTCAAGAGCCTTTTTATCTTCTATCATCTTGTTAAGTGCCATAATATCTACACCCGAACGGGCTGAATAGTATTCATAACTGTTTCTCTTTACACTAACAAGGATATCATGAAACGCCTTCTCTTTTTCCTGTTCACTTTCCAGATCGTCAAGCTTGGTCGTAAATAGCAACGAAGCTTCTCTCTGGTCATTTCCATCTTCAAATGTATTTATTATCTGGGCAGGATTAAACTGCCCTTTTTCTATATCTTCAAACATTCGCTTTGCGACCTTGCTGTACAATTCTACCACAAAATCTTCAGGCGATATATACTTTTTTATTTTTTGATATAATTCAGGATAATCTGTAAGCCATGTAAGTAAAAGTCTCTGTGCTTTTTTGGCATTTTCTTCAGGATTACTCCTGTTCCTGCTGTTTATCCCGGTCTTAATTTCAGGCTGATGCAAAGTCACTTCTCCATAACCACCGGTACTTGCAGCCATATTCACTACCAGCTTTCTAAGCCTGTCAAAGCCAATATTGTACTTATCAGCAACTGCTTCAATGTAATTTTCACGCTCAATATCCTCAGTAAAATCACATAAGCGCCTTGCTATCTGATTATGAAAATTAGTCTTTCCTTCAGGATCCTCAAGATTATATTCACGTTCAAGCATTCTTATCTCAAACATAAATGAATTTTCAGCATTATCAATTCTCTCCTGAAACGCTTCTCTTCCAAGATTTTTCATAAACTCATCAGGATCCTTATAAGGTGACATATTAATTATTCTTGCCGACATGCCTGCTGCCGAAAGAATCTTAATAGCCTTAAGTGCAGCCTTTATCCCTGCGCCATCACTGTCATACGCAAGCAGGACATCCTTAGTATATTTTTTTATAACATTTGCCTGCCCCGGTGTAAATGCCGTACCAAGTGAAGCAACCGCCTGTGTGAAGCCTGCCTGATGCATACTTATGACATCCATATAACCTTCACACAATATTATATTTCCTGCCCTTGACTTACGGGCGTAATTCATTCCATACAAATTACGACTTTTATCAAATATATCAGTTTCAGGTGAATTGATGTACTTTGGCCCGCCATCATCACTTCCCATGATTCGACCACCAAATCCAATTACCCTGCCATTGATATCCTGTATTGGATACATTACCCTGTTCCAGAACTGAGTTACCATTCCACGTTTTTCAGATACCTTTGCAAGTCCGGAATCCCTTATTATTTCGTCAGTAAACCCTTTTCCCTTAAGATATGTAATAAGCTCCTCACCTTTAACAGGTGCATAACCCAGTCCAAAATTTTTCAGTGTTTCATCCGTAAGCCTACGATTGTCAAGGTATTCCTTTGCTTTGGCTCCTCTTGGAGTCCTGAGCTGATAATAATAAAACTTGGCTGCTTCTTTGTTTACTTCCAAAAGCATTTTTCTTCGGTTTTCTCTTTTCTTGGTTTCCTCAGAATATTCTGCCTGTGGCAGTTCAACACCAGCTCTTTCTGCAAGTATCTTTATAGCTTCTATGTAAGTACAATTCTCATATTTCATAACAAAGGTAAGTACTGAACCACCTTCACCACATCCAAAGCATTTAAATATCTGCCTACTTCTGCTGACCGAAAATGATGGCGTTTTTTCACCATGAAAAGGGCAGCAACACATATAATTGCTTCCTTTTTTTTGAAGTGCTACATATCCCGAAATTACATCAACTATATCATTTTTTTGTCTGATTTCCTCAATAAGCTCCTCAGGATAATACATATTAATAACCACGCTTTCTTCAAATTCTGCGAATTTGTGCAAAAACTCCCGTTTATGGTTTTTACACACTATCTCATAATATTGGATATCACTACTTGATCCAAAACTTTGGAACATACAGATCATTATAAAGTGCTATCGCGAACCTGTCCGTCATTGTACTAATATAATCACATACCACTTTTTCTCTTGGTTCGCCTCTAAGTCCCAGTTCAAGAAAAAATTTAGGAAGCTCATCTGTATGATTCATATAATGCTCATAGAGAGTCTTTATAAGTGACATCGCTTTATCTTCTTCGCACTTAACAACATCGTTGCAGTATACCTTTTCAAACATGAACTTACGCAATGCCTTCATTGCCGTCTCCACCTCATCAGACATACGCACATCATTAATTCCCTGACTGCTTATAACAATATCATGAATAAATTTATTAAGCCTCTCTCGTGGTGTATAGCCAACCACTTCTCCGATTTCTCTTGGTATATCTTTCTCCCTAAGTATTCCAGCCCTTATGGCATCATCCATATCATGGTAAGTATATGCAATCTTATCAGAGAAACGTACTACCTTACCCTCAAGTGTAGAAGGCATATTTGCTGTCTGATGATTAAGGATTCCGTCATTAACCTCCCATGTAAGATTTAGACCTGCTCCATCCTTTTCTAATATTTCTACAGTACGAACACTTTGTTCATTATGCTTAAATCCATATGGACATATTTCATCAAGAGCTCTTTCTCCGGCATGTCCAAAAGGAGTATGACCTAAATCATGTCCAAGTGCTATCGCCTCAACAAGCTCTTCATTAAGTTGAAGTGCTTTTGCAATAGTTCTGGCATTTTGAGAAACCTCAAGAGTATGTGTAAGTCTTGTCCTGTAATGATCACTTTCCGGAGATAAAAAGACCTGTGTCTTATCTTTAAGTCTTCTAAAAGACTTTGAATGAATTATTCTGTCTCTGTCTCTTTGAAAAACAGGTCGTATATCACAAGGCTCCTCAGGTCGTACCCTTCCTTTTGAGTTAACACTTTGTGTTGCAAAAGCACTAAGATAAACCTTTTCCCAATGCTCCAAACTCTCACGAATCGTCATTGCAAAATTCTCCTATCCTTATACAATCTTTCTTTTGTAAATATATGTATAGCCAGATATTAAAGAAATATTTATACTAATCTATTTTTATTATTACACATACAATTCAAAAATCCTTTATTTTTCTCAAAAAATTTTAAAAAAATGTCAATAAAGCAAAACGAGACTAATGCTTACACACCAGTCTCATATACACTCTACAAATCATAATTAAATTCTATTTCCACATAATCTCCCATAGCATGTTCAGCTTCAATAAACATTACCAGATGATTATCTCTTATACACGAAAATCCAACCGGTTTAAGCTCAGGATTTCCAAAATCAAAATCATAATCCAGCATCGTAATGGCATAATCTGTAACATATCCATTATTCATAAAAAATGTAAAATCCTCAACAGAAACTCCTTCATTAATCACGCAATAGCCATTTGCATTCTCTAAATCAGAAACAATTCGCCCCATATCAGCATAATCCTTAAGACGAATATTTTTTCCCGTCTTCATATCTATATTTAAAGTTTTTACTATACTTACAGGGTGCGCACTGTCCTGCGTATTCATATTTCCACTTAAGATAAATGAAACCATGCCTGCACCTCTGGTAGCTGTTAGAAATTCAAGACTATAATAAGAAATATCTTCTTTATCAGTATCCAAAAAAGCAATTCGTTTAATATTGTCATTTATTGAATTCTGAAGTCCTGTATCTGCCATACCCGTGATCACAGGATATTTGATATGTACTTTATCATTCTCGTATGCAGCTTCCTCTATTGAATATTCTACAGGTTCTCCATTTGCCATTCTGTCAGAATATGGAACTACTGCTTCCTGCTCTGTTTCAGACTCTGTTTCTATTTCTTCTACACTTTCTGACGTTTTTTCATCCCTGACTATAACCGCTTCTGTCGTTGGTGGCATATACTCCTCAAAATCAACTACTGTCTGAGGCTGCACATTATCCTTATATGAACAACCACATACAGTACAAACAATCAAAATTACCGTTCCAAAAACAGACATCACCTTATTTTTAACCATACTACCTCTCGTTCTGTCAATTTATTAACCATGTTTTTTTCAAACAGTTTACCATAATATTTTTATGTTGCCAAATATTTTTTAACTTACTTATATGTATAAAAAAATCGAATGCCGGCGCATTCGATTACAAGAATTTGCAAAAGCAAATTCTTGATTAATTCACACTACACTGTCGCAATTTCCTATAACATAAAAAACAGCCATTAAAATTAATGACTGTTTTTAAAAAACTATTAGCAACTATTCTATCTTTTCAAATCGATCCAATTCTTTTCCCATTGTATCAGATATTTCTTTATTTATTTTGGTCTGTTCCATAATATCTGACATAATCATAACCAAAT
>JAFPAQ010000106.1 GCA_017424235.1 Lachnospiraceae bacterium
CCTGATATCTTGGCTCGCGATCTGTAAGATCTGTGTATTTATGCATTCCTCCACAGGAATTACCCATTGCATGTGTGTATTCACAGCATATAAATGGCTTTTCTTTATTTTCTTCAAGGAACTTCTCAATAGATGCAACACTTGGATACATCTGGCTTTCCATATCACTTGTGGCATTGTATCGTCTGTCATGCACTATTCCTTCATAGTGCACAAGTCTGTGCTTATCAAGCTCCTTAAACTTCTTTGACATCTCATAGATAACTCTTCCACCAAAGGATTCATTTCCACATGACCATATAAGAATGGATGGATGGTTTTTATCTCTCTGATAACATGAATTAACACGGTCAAGCATCATTCCAAGATAATTTTCATTATCACCCGGAACTACATCTTCAAGCTCGATAACATGTCTGAAATAAGCCTCCATAGAACCATGTGTTTCCATGTTATTTTCAGCTATCATATAAATACCATATTCATCACAAAGCTGATATATCTGTGAATCATTAGGATAATGGCTTGTACGGATACCGTTGATATTGTTTCTCTTCATAGTAACAATATCCTTTATAAGCTCATCGCGGTTTACCTTTCTGCCTGTCCTTGAACTGAATTCATGACGGTTCACACCCTTGAATACTATTCTTTTGCCATTAAGGTGCATTATACCGTTTTTCATTTCAAAACGTCTGAATCCAACCTTCTGACGCATGACTTCAATAATATTTCCCTCTGCATCCGTAAGCTCTATCCACAGCTCATAAAGCTCTGGTTCCTCAGCACTCCAAAGCTTTGGCTGTTTTACATCAAAACAGAATTCTTTTGCTATAGTGACATTCGTGTCATTATTTATCCTGCCGTACACAGAATCTGTCCTGTCTACCTTTAGAGTAAGTCTGTCAAGTATTCTTGCTGTAGTCTCTGACTGTGCCTCGGATACACTAAATTTCTCAGTATTATCAAATATTATATCTGTGTCGATACTTTTCATAAGCTTAATATTGACACTTACATTGTCTGCGGCGTTTTTATCTAAAACAGTGACAAGCTCAATATTTAACCTGGCATCTTTGTAATCATCATCTAATAATGTTTCTGTCTTTATATCATAGATATGTGCCTTGTCTGTTGAGTACAGATATACATCTCTGAAAATTCCTGAAAACCTGAAGAAATCCTGATCCTCACAAAAGCTGCTTGCTGTCCATTTGTATACCTGTACTGCAAGCTTATTTTCACCTTCTTTAATAAACCCTGTCAGTTCAAAATCTGAAGGATCAAAACTATCCTCAGAATAACCTACATATTCTCCGTTGAGCCAGAGTGCAAAACCACTTTCAACTCCCTGAAATGATACAAAAATTCTCTTGTTTTTCATATTTTCAGGTAAAGTAAAATATTTTACGTAAGTAGCTGTCGGATTGAATTGTGTTGGTATTCCGGATAAAGCATCCTCTTCATTTCCTGCACTCCATATATTTTCTTTTCCATCCCATGGATACTGCACATTTGCATATAAAGGAACATCATAGCCTTCCATCTGAATATGCGCCGGAACATATATATCATCCCAGCATTTACAGTCATAGTCACATGAAGCAAATCCATCTATGGCAACTGACGCCTGTGTCATATTTTTATCATAATGAAATTTCCATAGTCCTGTTAAAGACATTCTGTAGCTGTTTATATCATTTACTGCATCCCAGTCCTTACCATCAGCATCTATTACCTCCTGTCTGCTTGCAAACACTATATGGTCTGAATGTGCCGGAAGTCTGTTCTGTGCATAAAATCGAGGATTTCTAATCTTATTTATATCAAACATATCAATATCCTTTCTTTATGAAGGTACTGGAAAGTTACCCTTTTTGTTTAATTTTAACAGATTTCTACTTAATTACAAACTCTTTTTTTACTGTACCGGTATAATTTCCAATACCGGTAATTGTAGCTGTTGCTCTTCCACGAAGTCTGTTATTATCGTATGTAATCTTATAATCTCTGTTTTTCTTTAATACTTTGCCTTTTACCTTTACAACAAATGCAGGCTTTACAGCTTTTCCATTTTTATATGACTGAGCCTTGATATCTGCAACAGACGAAGCATCAATTTTTGCATTGGTGATACAGAATTTCTTTGTAACTGATTTAGCTTTGCTGTTTTTATCACCATATCCAAGCCCTTTTGATTTAATAATCACCTCAGGTGCATTTTTTGAGTTTTCATTTGCTACATTTTTGTTATTTTTATAAGAAACTGTATATGCAGTTCCTTCTTTGAGAGCAAGGTTCTTATTGGTTTCCCTGTGTGTGAAGGTAATAACCGGCTTAACAGCTTTTCCTGTGTACTCTGCTTTGTCTACTCTTACGATAAAATCATCCAAATCTGTTGGCTTAATCTCAAATACTGTTGTAAGTGTACCGGTATAATTTCCTTTTCCCTTAATGGTTACGTCTGCAAAATACGATGTTCCTGACTTCGGCTTTTTACCTTTAACATTATTGCTATAAGTAATAGTATAATCTCTACCTGCCACCAAATCAATTTCTTTAGAAGATTTCTTCTGATACTTCTCTTCTTTTTCAAGCTTCACAGTCACTACATAGTCAGGCTTTAAAGCATAACCTGTGTAATAGAAAAACTCAGGTACCCTTCCTTCTACTTCTTTTAATGTTAATCCATTATCCTTCAACTATATAATCTTCATTTTTCTCTAAAACTGCCTCGCCATTTTCAGTCTTTACCTTTACCACAATATCCTGAGGCTTTATTTCTTTCGAAGTATAATAAAAATTAGGTACTTTATTTTTATCTGTAAAATCACTTCCATTAATTTCTACTATGGCATCTTTCAGATTAACAGCTTTTCTGATTTCAAATATAAGTTCTTTTGTACCTTTAAATCTGCCCTTTCCTGTTACTATTACTTTTGCAGTAGTAGAAACTGCAACATTATTTTCACAGGTCACTGTATAATCTTTTCCCTCAACCAAAGCATAAGACTTATAATAAGCATTTATCTCAGGAATAATTGCCTTTCCTGTATAAATCTGCACAGGTATATCTGCAAAGGTTACATCATTAAAATCAATATCTTCAATTTCCTTAAATTCTGTTGAAATAACTACAGGATAAGCCGGCATAGTGAAAGAGCCTGCTCCATTGCTATCTAATATGCATTCTTGAATCTGCTCTTTCTTACCGTCTTCATTAACCTTGTAAAGAACTGCTTTTTCACCAATAGCATATCCATCATCAGGAGTGACTGTAAAGTTTACTTTTTCACCACACCTTACCATATTGTCACTTACTGTGATGCTTCCGTTTTTTAATTCAGCATCAACATTTACTCCATATGAGCCGTAAATATAAAGATCATCAATACTTCCCCATGAGCCTGCTTTTGAGGTCTGTACCTCAAATCCGACCTCTACTGTATCACCGGCATTTACCGCAAAACCTGTAATTTGTGGCTGGCTCCAGTTTTTCCATCCTTTGAATTCACATTCGCTCTTTAATGTATAGCGCTCTTCTCCTTTATCTGATGTTACTTTTACATAAGCATATGAAACATCTCCTTCATTTGCTCCACCACCCTGTATAAATCCACCAAAATCATATATTCCTACAGGAAGATTTGTACGTGTCTGGAAAACTTTAAATGAAAGTCCCTTATCCTCACGATAAAAGTTTAGACCATATTTATCTGAATGCGGGGTTTCCTCTGTAGCTTTTATCGTATAACCTGACAGAGCATTTTCTGTGCCATCGTCATAGACTATTTTCCATCCGTTTATTCCATCTTCGAATCCTGAATTAATAATAAGATTGCTGTCTTTTGATGCAAGTACATAAAGAGTGAGTACCACATTATATTTTTCTACAACATTTTTAATATTATTATTATACTCGCAGGTAACAACACCATTAATCGCATATTGTCCTGCCTTATCTGTAGAAACAAGCTTTACTGTTTCCTTATCCCATTCAACCGGAAATTCAGCCGATGTCCCATCATTAAACTTTGCCTCAATCTTTTCAGGAAGTTTAACTTCATCTCCTACACTAAGCTCATACTCATGCTTCTTCATAATAGATGATATCTTTTTGGTTTCACACACTGAGCCTGTACGAATATAACTATAAGTATTTAATGTAGGAAGTGCTGTACCATCAAAATCAAACCATGACTGATTATCCATTGAGGAACCACCAAACCAGGTTCCTGCATCTTCTGCATCATATTCTCCCGCATAACTTGATGCCCAGCCTGAACCGTATTTTTCCCAAAGTGCTTTGTTTTTGCTAAGCTGCGTTTCATTAACAGAGCCATCATCATTATATGCATATCCAACCGGAATCCATGCAGGTTCCCAGTAGAACACACCAATACCATTTGTCACTTCGCTTACTGCCTTAACTACAGCATACATCTCATCAGCCTGACCCTGTACAGATATATCATATTGGAGATTCTCTGACAGCTTTGGTGCATTATTTCCATGACCATCACCATCCTCCCAGGAAGTCGGCCATGAAGTCTCTGCTACCATAACCTGCTTACCATATGTTTTAGCCACATACTCCAATGTCTCCCTGAGCGAATTTGTTTCACCTTTACCTGTACTATATTCATGAATATTAGGATAATAGGATGCGGCAAACACATCATAATCTACATTGTATTCATCAAATAAAGCGGCATACTTTCCAAATCCTTTTTGTGGATCTGCAAAATGTACTGCAACCTTTACAGCTTTCTCATCGCCGTTATTAACTTCCTTGCTAAACTGTCTTACTGCACTGCTGCCTGCACTGAAAAGACTACAGATATCCTCTTCAACTGAATATGACACTCCTGCCATACCATTATTTGTCTCATTTCCAACCTGAACCATACCTACATCAACGCCGGCATCATGAAGCTTTTTAAGATTATTGTAGGTGTGATCATAAAGTAACTGCGCCTTCTCTGCAACTGTTTTGCCAGCCCATGCTTTTGGTGCCTTATATTTTGCCGGATCTACCCAGAAATCTGAGTAATGGAAATCAATAAGCACTCTCATGCCTGCTTGTGTAGCAAGTTTTCCTATCTTAATCGCTGTTTTGATGTCATTGTGTCCGCCACCATAGCTATTTCCACTTGAGTCATAGGGATTATCCCACACACGAATACGTACCCAGTTTGTACCGCCCTCTGCAACTTTCTTGAAAAATTCCTCATCGCTTAAAGCATTTCCATTCTCGTCCTTAAATACAGCTCCACTTTCAATAAGTGAGATATATGAAGAAAGGTCTGCACCTGTAATAAAATCCTCCGCAAGTGGGATTTTTTCTACATTTATATCTGCCTGTCTGGAATACTTAAGCCCCTTTTTGGCATTTTCCAATTTTTCTTTGGCTGTCTTAATCTCCTCATCTGTTGCACTATCTTCTTTTTCTGTTATAGCCTTAGCTTCATTAAGTGCCTTTGCAAATGCATTCCAGCTGTCTTCAGTATAATCCTTCTTATCCAGCTTTTCTGCTTCGGCAATAAGCTTCTTTAACTCTGCCATCTCGCTACTGATGCCCTGGTTATTCAGAAATTCACCATTCTTATAATATACATTTCCGGCAAAAACAGGATTAATGTCTACACTATAATCATCAGTATTACTACCATTGATAAAGTTTTTTATCCATGTATACTTACCTGTACCATCCTTTCTGTACAATTCAAATGCCTTTTCATTGTCACCTGCTGATGGAACTGAAAGAGTCAGATAATACCAGCCTTTCGCTTTTTCATCCGCAGTCATATCATAATAAAGATTATTCCATTCATCCATGTATGAATGTTCAAGAGCCTTTATATTTCCTGTTTCCATATCAACAGACTTCAGTTTATTTTTTCCTGATATTATAGCAGGTGTTCCTTCTGAATCATACACATACAATGTGACATTTCTCTGAACAGCTTCTGCATCTGTATCTTTATATATTTTGTTATTTTTTAAAGCATATTCCTTTGCTTCCTTAGATACGAGTTCTGCATAGATATCTTTTCCATCCCAGGACTGAGATATCGCATACAATTTTTCTGTTGTATATTCTCCATTTTCATTCTTTGAAGCCTTATAGATTTCAAAACCATTTTCAGCATTTTCACTTGGAACAACAATATCAATACTACACCAGCCTGTGTACTTGGATTTTGTCATCAGAAAACAATCCTTATCCCACACTTTCCATTCTGCTTTGGCTGTTGTATCCGAAAACTTAATATTTGCTTTTTCCCATAAAAAAACACCCAGCTGGTCATCATCTGCCAGATTATCTGCATAAAAATGAAGTTTAAAACTGATTCCCTGCTGTTCAAGCTTTCCTGCTGCATCTTGAAGTGCTTTATATGCTGTTGTAATCTTATCTTCATCATTTTCTGAACTGTCAATTATTTCTTTAGCTGCATCCAAAGCTGTCTTAAATGCAGTCCATGATTCTGCTGTATAATCGGTTTCTTTATAATCTTTATATTTATTATACAGTTCTTCAAGCTGCGCTTTTGTAAATGTATCAGAACTTACTTGCAAAAGAATATCATCAAGCTTTATTCCCTCATCAGCAGGTAAGTGACCGGATATCTCTACAACTATAGTATCTCCCTGTGCTACCTCAAATTCATCAGTAACAATATTTTGCCAGTTATTCCACTCTTCCAATGCTCCCAATGATTTTGATGCCAATTCTTCGTTGTCCTTTTTCACCTTCAGGCTCAATTCATTATTAAATTTGCCCATCTGTTTTAAAGAACACTTATAGCTTCCACCCTTTACATTAGTAACAGTCTGTTTGATTGAAACATCTGCTTCACTGTTCATCCATATATTAATATAACGATTTGTATCATTACCTTTAACTTCTAATGTATTTCCATCACCAACCGTAATTTCCCATGGCTCATATGTCCAGTTTCCTGACTCAAAATCTCCATTTTGAATAGTTCCATCTGTGTTATTCTGTTCTTCTAAATCATTATCTACCGGATTTTCTTCATTTGAAATTTCCTCATCAGTAGTTTCTTTAGTTGAAGCTTCCTCATCTGATTTTTCTTCATCCGAATTCTTTTCAGTGGTTTCTTCTGTTATTTCCTCAGTACTTTTTGTTTCCTCTGTCTCACTTTCTTCACTGCTGTTTTCTGTTGTGCTTCTTTCCTCAAATACTGTACTATCCTGCAAAGCTGTTTCTGTAGTTTCATCAGAAACCACCTCAGTTTTTGTTTCACTTTCATCAGCATTGTTAGAATTTTCTGTAGCTGCTTTTACTGATAATTCAGGCACATTTATACCTGTCATGATCAATGCTGCTGTCAGTATTCCACACAACACTCGTTTACCACCCAATAAATACTTTTTCACTAAATCCCTTCTCCTTTCAATTCGTAGTACACCGGTATATATTGTATAGCTTTGCGCAATCGCTTGCGCCATGCACCTATCATATCTATATTGCCAAATTTTTGCTATTGATTTAATATCTAATAAACTTTTTCTTTTTTGTATACTTTAAACAAACATATGTTTTTTTGCGCGAATTTTAATTGAATTTACTTCTTTTTCGCAATAGGTCGCAATAAGGATGGGGCCAATTTCGCAATAAGGACGGGGCTTCTGTATCGCCTAAAAACACGATACAGCAAGAACCGTCCCTTTTGCTACTAAAAATAGCTGCAAGCAGTTATGCAAGTGCTGATTCCATAGAAGATTTTAAGGCCAAAATAGTATCCAAATCCACACTTACCAAGGCTGCCCGTCAATCCCTTATTGACACAGAACATCAGTTAAAGGAATTGGGTGAAATCCTAAAATATGCAAGAGATTATCAGACCAACAAAGTCTATAATTTCCGCTATAAAAAGTCCAAAGCCCCCGATGCTTATTTTTCCGTAGGCACGAAACAGAATTAACCCTGTTTGACGGTGCTGAAAATGTGCTTAAACGCTTCGGAATCAATCCTAAAAATCTCGATATAGAACAACTCCAAGCAGACTATAATGCCCTGCGAGCA
>JAFPAQ010000107.1 GCA_017424235.1 Lachnospiraceae bacterium
TAAGTTATAAGTTACTTACGCTTTTTTTGCACCAGCCTTCGGACGCTTAGCGCCGTACTTGGATCTACCCTGCATTCTTCCGTCAACGCCCTGAGCGTCGAGTGTACCACGTACGATATGATAACGTACACCAGGTAAGTCCTTAACACGTCCGCCTCTGATAAGAACAACGGAGTGTTCCTGAAGCTTGTGTCCGATGCCGGGGATATAAGCAGTAACTTCGTAACCGTTGGAAAGTCTTACTCTGGCTACCTTACGCATAGCGGAGTTAGGCTTCTTAGGTGTTGCAGTCTTAACTGCTGTACATACACCTCTCTTCTGTGGTGCTGACATGTCAGTTGATTTCTTCTTTAAAGAGTTATATCCCTTCTGAAGTGCTGGTGCAGTAGACTTCTTAACTGTTTCCTGACGTCCTTTTCTTACTAATTGGTTAAATGTTGGCATTCCTTTTCACCTCCTGTATTCTTAAATGCACATTAAACGATGCGCCATATACGCATGCTAGATTATTATACTTTCGAATTTTCAAAAAGTCAATTGTTTTTTATATTAAATTTTTAAAGATTGTTTTACATCATTTTTTATATCCGCCAAAAATCTTTTAGGTACTTTTGTATTATTTTGCATATGTATGTGTTGCATTTTTTTACAACATTATATATTTACTTAAATATTGTTTTTTTTTGTAACATATATTATAATTGTTATATAATTATTTTGTTTATTATTTGTAACATTAATGATTCTATTCTAAAGGAAGGTATGAATATGCTTATAAATATGGCAAAATTCGTTACAAATACTCACGATTTCCATATTAATAAAAAATGTACTTTAGCATTAATCTTAAGCTCGGGTATGTTGCTTTTTACTGCATGTGGAAATAAATATACAGTATCTACTGAGAACGAATTAATAAAAGTCACAGAGGTTGACTATTCAGAAATCGAAAATACAAATATTGAGACTTTATCTGAGGAAGATGTCCCAAAAGCAATTATTGGTACGGATGGATTAAGGGATAATACACCTGTATGCTATGTTCCTACTCCCGGTAATACTACTTATTCAAATGCGCTTGCTACATTAGATGTATCAAATTCATCACAAGGCTATATAATGCTTAAATATACAGGTACAAATCCAAAGGCTAAATTGCGTATAACCGGTGAAAACGGAGTCACCTATACATATAATCTTCATGGGGGATATGAAACCTTTCCTCTTTCCGCCGGTAACGGTACATACAAAATTGCTGTATATGAAAATGTAACAGGAAATAAATATTCTACTGCACTTTCCCAATCTATCAGTGTTAATATGACTAATCCGTTTGGACCATTTCTATATCCAAATCAGTATGTTGATTTTAATTCTGCTAGTCTTGTGGTTGCAAAAGCTCAGCAGCTTACAGAAAATTGCACATCTGATCTTGATGCAGTTACAAAAATATACAATTTTGCAACAACATTAAGGTATGACCATACTAAAGCAAACAATGTTCAATCCGGTTACACCTCCAATGTTGATGAAATCATGACCTGTGGAACCGGAATATGCCTTGACTATGCTGCGGTTATGGCCTGTATGTTAAGAAGTCAGAACATTCCTACCCGTATCGAAGTTGGTTATGCCGGAACTGCATACCATGCATGGATAAGTACCTATATTACAGATATTGGCTGGATAAATGGAATAATCCAGTTTAACGGAACAAGCTGGTCGCTTATGGACCCAACTTTTGCTGCCAATTCAAGTGAATCTGCACTTAAAAACTTTATTGGTGACGGAAGCAACTATAAGACTAAATATATATATTAAAAAAAGCCCCTAAATCTCTTAAATTCATGTTCTTTTATAGATTTAAGGGCTTTATATATTTCTAAGACCGCTTATCGCGGCAGAATGAGGAGAATGATGAAAACAAAAAAACTAAATAATCAGGAAGTGGCTTCCTTTTGCAGTCAGCTGTCACTTTTGCTTCCAGCAGGCATAACTCCATTTGAAAGCATTCACCTTATGGCAAAAGATACAGAATCTGCTGAAATCAAAACAATTCTAAATGATATAGAGCAAAATTTAATGGATGGTATCTCTTTTAGTGAAGCACTTGAACTCACACATGTTTTTCCGGATTATGTTATTTCAATGATTGATTTGGGGGAAGAATCCGGAAATCTGGATATTATCATGCTAAAGCTTTCACAATATTATGAACAGCAATGCAATATATCAGAATCCATAAAAAATGCTATTAGCTACCCTCTTATAATGATTTCACTTATGCTGTTTATTTTGATTGTATTACTTTCTAAAATACTTCCAATTTTTGAACAGGTATTTGGACAGTTAGGTTCTGAACTGACAGGTGTGTCAAATAAGCTGATAAAACTCGGACATGGTATTCAGTCAATATCAGGTATTTTAATTATCATTTTTGTTATTCTGGCATTATGTATGTTATTCTTCAAATTTAATGCCAAAGCAAATAAATGGCTGTTACACAAATTCTACTCAATTAAAATAACCAGAAACTTCTGTCTAAGTATTTCTTACAGCCGTTTTGCCGGTGCTCTTTCATTGATAACTGCCGGTGGAATTGATATATACAAAGGCATAAATCTTGCACAGCAATTAATAGATAATGATTTAATGCTTGCAAAAATTGAAAAATGTAAGGAAATATTGCAAAAAGGTGATTATCTTTTTGAAGCAATAAGAGATGCTGAAATATTTCAGGCGCAGCATCAACGAATGCTTCAGATTGGTTTTAAAACCGGCGATACAGATACAGTTTTTGAAAAGATATCAAAGTATTATGAAGATTACTCAATTTCAAAAATACAAAAAATCCTTGGTGCGATTGAACCTACATTAGTAATAGTTTTCTCAATGTTAGTTGGACTTATACTTATGTCTGTAATAATGCCACTTATTGGAATAATGTCAAGTATTGGATAATTAAAGGAATTTCATTATGAACAGATTTAATACTAATATATCATATATTCTTACACGTTTCTGGAAAATTCTGTCGCTTGTTTTTGCACTGGCGATAGTAATTTTTTTCATAAACGGAAGCACAGTTGTAGATTCGTCTACTTTAAATGAACAGGCAAAAAGTCTTGAAACTTCTATTCGAAACAGTATTGCCCAATGCTATGCAATTGAAGGGACTTATCCTCCTGATCTTAATTACCTGAAAGAACATTATGGTCTTTTTTACAATGAAAAGTTATTTTATGTGGATTATACAGCTATTGGTTCAAATATAATGCCTGATGTAACAATAATTTGTAATGACAAGCAAAAGAATTCACTAACAATTATTCAATAAAAAGGATGTGAAATCATTGAATTATAATTCAAAATATTTTTCAAAACATATTATTGATATTTTATTTGTACTTGGACTATTTTGCGTCTTTGCTGCTTCTTCAGTAGTATTAATTATTTTTGGTGCAGATATATATAAGAAAATCGTTTCAAATATGCAAAATAACTTTTCAGAACGTACTTGTACAGCCTATATTACAGAGAAAATTCATCAGTCGGATGAATATGATTCAATAGAAATAACAGACTTTGCCGGGCTGCATACCCTGAGCATGAAATGCTACATAGACGATACTGAATATACTACCCGGCTCTATGAATATAATGGTTATCTCTATGAATTGTTTTCCCGTACTGATATAGAGCTTACTCCCGATGCCGGAAAACAGGTAGTTGCATTGCATGATTTAAAATTTGAAATGATATCAGATAATCTTATAAAGATTTCCTACTATAACAATACTTCTGATGATTATGACAATTTTACAAATTTTTATGTATCTGTGCATAGCTAAATTATTTGAAAGGTTTGATACTTAAAATGAAACCAAATTATACCTCTCGTTCAGGATTGTTCTTAATAGAACTAATTATATCTATTTTCTTTTTTATTGTTGCTTCTGCCATAGTAATTCAATTATTTGCAAAAGCTCATTTTATAAGTACGAATGCTATTGAAATAAATCATGCTCTTTTTCATACTCAAAATATTTCTGAAATTTTTTTAGGAAATAATGGAGACTTCCAAAATTTGAAAACAGAATATGCCGAAATACTTGCCGGCACTAATATGTATAATATTTCTGACAATGAAATGGTTATTCTTTTTGATAAAAAATGGAATCCAACAACAGACAACTCAACTGCAAAATATATGCTTTATGTTATTAATGACAATCCTACAGATAATTTTTCAGAAATAAATATATTTATCTGCAACTTTCAGCAAGATTTCTTTGATGAAAATTTTAATAATATCTCGCCTGCTCTTTCAATTAATGATAAGGACATAATACATAATCAAAAAATAGTAAAATATATCGGAGGTATTAATAATGAACCATAAAAAAGAATTTTCAATGAATGTTGGTCTTCCATCCATACTTCTCATATTTGTGATACTATGTCTTATATCTTTTGGTGTTCTTTCATTAGTCAGTGCAAACTCTGACAGAAAATTAAGTCAAAAAGTATTAGACCGACAAGCAGCTTATTATAATGCCTGCAATGCTGCTGAGGAAAATTTGTATTTTATCGATCAAAAGCTTCATAATGCATTAGTTATTTCTTCAAATCAGGATGAATATATTTCAAACATATCTGAAATCGAAAATCATTTATCCTTTCCTATTTCAGATATTCAGACACTCGAAATATCACTGGAATTTGTTAATCCATACTCAATACAAGAATATAATAAACAGGATAAGCTTTTTAAAATAATCTCCTGGAAAATTGTTACTGATGACAATATGATTTATGATTCGAATCTGCATCTTATGGATTTAGAGGATATATAAAAAATAAAGGATATCGCATAGCGATATCCTTTATTTTTTTATAGTTTATATCTTATTCAAAATCAATGCTGTCTGATGCAGTAACTGTTTCTGTATCTAATGTTTCATCACTAGTGAAATCAATTTCCATATCATCATCAAAATCTAATGTATCATCAAGCTCCATATCAGTATCAAGCTTTATATTTCTATAACGCTTCATACCTGTACCGGCTGGAATAAGCTTACCGATGATAACGTTCTCTTTAAGACCTACTAATGGGTCAATCTTACCCTTAATTGCTGCTTCTGTAAGAACCTTTGTTGTTTCCTGGAATGAAGCTGCTGATAAGAATGAATTTGTAGCAAGAGCTGCCTTTGTAATACCAAGAATAACATCCTTAGCTTCTGCCGGCTGCTTGCCCTCTGCATAAAGCTTCTCATTTATTTCTTCAAGTTCAAGTCCATCAACTAATGTACCTGGAAGGAACTCTGTATCTCCACTTGTTTCGATACGTTTCTTCTTAAGCATCTGACGAACAATGACCTCAATATGCTTATCAGCGATATCAACACCCTGTAAACGGTAAACTCTCTGAACTTCACGAAGAAGATAATCCTGAACAGCACCTATCTTCTTAATTTCAAGAAGGTCATGTGGGTTTACACTACCTTCTGTAAGCTCATCACCGGCTTCAAGAACCTGACCATCTATAACCTTGATACGTGAACCATAAGGAATAAGGTATGTCTTCTCATTAACACCATCAGAAACAATAATTTCACGTTTCTTCTTTGTATCCTTAATAGTAGCTGTACCACCAATTTCAGCGATAATTGCAAGTCCCTTAGGTTTTCTTGCTTCAAAAAGCTCTTCAACTCGAGGAAGACCCTGTGTGATATCATCACCGGCTACACCACCAGAGTGGAAGGTTCTCATAGTAAGCTGTGTACCAGGCTCACCGATTGACTGTGCAGCTATAATACCTACAGCTTCACCAATCTGAACAGCTTCACCGGTTGCCATGTTCGCACCATAACATTTTGCACATATACCAACATGAGACTTACAGCAAAGAATATTTCTAATCTTAACCTTCTCAATTGGCTCACCCTGGGCATTTACACCCTTGCTCATAATCTTTGCAGCACGGCCAGGAGTAATCATATGATTAGCTTTAACAATTACATTGCCCTCTGCATCAGTAATTGTCTCACATGAATATCTTCCTGTGATACGATCCTTAAGACCCTCTATTGTTTCCTTACCATCCATAAATGCTGCTACTTCCATACCAGGAATAATACCC
Organism: Lachnospiraceae bacterium; assembly: GCA_017424235.1. Classification (GTDB taxonomy): domain Bacteria; phylum Bacillota; class Clostridia; order Lachnospirales; family Lachnospiraceae; genus COE1. Next base: position 6,146 of record JAFPAQ010000107.1, read on the forward strand.
TTGCCTTCACAGCAGTCAATTTCACGAATAATAAGTTCCTGACATACGTCTACCATTCGACGAGTAAGGTATCCTGAGTCGGCAGTACGAAGCGCAGTATCTGACATACCCTTTCTAGCTCCATGAGCTGACATGAAGTATTCGAGTACGTCAAGACCTTCACGGAAGTTTGATTTGATAGGCAACTCGATTGTACGACCTGTTGTATCAGCCATCAATCCACGCATACCTGCAAGCTGCTTAATCTGCTGATTAGAACCACGGGCACCGGAGTCAGCCATCATGAATATGTTGTTGTACTTATCAAGACCACTGATAAGCTTATCTGTAAGAGCATCATCAGTTTCCTTCCAAGTTTCAACTACAGCCTTATAACGTTCTTCATCTGTCATAAGTCCACGTCTAAAGTTCATTGTAATCTTATCAACAGTAGCCTGAGCTTCATCAAGCATCTGCTGTTTCTCTGCAGGCACTGTCATATCTGAAATCGAAACAGTCATGGCAGCACGTGTTGAGTACTTATATCCCATAGACTTGATGCTGTCAAGAACTTCTGCTGTCTTTGTAGCACCATGAATATTAATAACTTTTTCAAGTATCTGTTTAAGTCCTTTTTTGCCTACATGGAAATCAACTTCCAATACAAGTGCATTTTCAGGTTTTGTTCTATCAACAAATTCCAAATCCTGTGGAAGAATTTCATTAAAGATAAATCTACCAAGTGTAGACTCTACTGTACCTGTGAGTTCTTCACCATCAGGCATAGTTCTTGTTACTCTTACATGAATTCTTGAATGAAGTGTACATGCACCATTCTCATATGCAAGAATAGCCTCATTAAGATTTTTAAAGTATTTACCTTCACCGATTGCCCCAGGACGCTCCTGTGTCAGATAGTAAATACCAAGTACCATATCCTGTGAAGGAACGGCAACAGGACCACCATCTGAAGGCTTAAGAAGGTTATTAGGTGACAGAAGAAGGAATCTGCATTCTGCCTGAGCCTCAACTGATAATGGAAGATGAACAGCCATCTGGTCTCCATCGAAGTCAGCATTGAAGGCTGTACATACAAGTGGATGAAGCTTAATAGCCTTACCTTCTACAAGAATAGGCTCAAATGCCTGAATACCAAGTCTGTGAAGTGTCGGGGCACGGTTAAGCATAACCGGATGCTCTTTAATTACCTCTTCAAGTACATCCCAAACAGTCGGGTCTAATTTTTCAACTAATTTCTTAGCATGTTTGATATTCTGTGATATCTGTCTTGAAACAAGCTCCTTCATAACGAATGGCTTGAAAAGCTCAATAGCCATTTCCTTAGGAAGTCCACACTGATATATCTTAAGTTCTGGTCCAACGACGATAACTGAACGTCCTGAATAGTCAACACGCTTACCAAGTAAGTTCTGACGGAAACGTCCACCCTTACCCTTTAACATATCTGAAAGAGATTTAAGAGCTCTGTTACCAGGTCCGGTAACAGGACGTCCACGTCTACCATTATCAATAAGAGCATCTACTGCTTCCTGAAGCATTCTCTTCTCATTACGAACGATAATGTCAGGAGCACCAAGCTCTAAAAGTCTCTTAAGACGATTATTTCTGTTAATGATTCTTCTATACAAATCATTTAAGTCAGATGTAGCAAATCTTCCACCATCAAGCTGTACCATAGGACGAAGATCCGGTGGTAATACAGGAATAGTATCCATTATCATCCACTCAGGTCTGTTTCCCGAATTTCTAAATGATTCTACAACTTCAAGTCTCTTAACGATTTTTGCACGTTTCTGTCCTTTTGTACTCTCATTTTTAAGTTCAGCTGATAATTCTTCACAATCCTTTTCAAGATCGATAGCCTCAAGTAACTCCTTGATAGCCTCTGCACCCATACCTACGCGGAAATTTCTTCCCCACTTTTCAATATTGTCCTGATATTCCTTTTCAGATAAAACCTGCTTATATTCAAGATCTGTTTCCTTAGGATCCAGAACAATATATGAAGCAAAGTATAGAACCTTCTCTAACACTCTTGGTGTAAGGTCAAGTATAAGTCCCATACGGCTTGGGATACCTTTAAAGTACCAGATGTGAGACACAGGAGCAGCAAGCTCAATGTGTCCCATACGCTCTCTACGAACGCTTGATTTTGTTACTTCAACACCACAGCGATCACAAATTACGCCTTTATATCTGATTTTCTTATATTTTCCACAATGACATTCCCAGTCCTTGCTAGGTCCAAAAATCTTTTCACAATAAAGACCATCACGCTCAGGCTTTAATGTTCTATAATTAATTGTTTCTGGCTTTGTTACCTCGCCCTTTGACCACTCTCTGATTTTTTCAGGCGATGCAAGACCAATTTTGATGGCATCAAATGTAATGGATTGGCTTGATTCATTTTTATTCTCAGACATTTTGGCACTCCTTCCTATTCATCTATATCATCAAAATCATCATCATAGCTATCGCTATCATCGAAATCATCTTCAAAGTCATCATCTTCAGCATCTACAAGATCACCACTTGCTGAATCAAATTCCTTCTGCTGATATCCTTCGAGATTTTCTCTGTTATCATATCTGTTGTCGCCTTCCATCTCAACTCTGAAATCTGTTTCACTGTAATCAACTGATTCCATAATCTCAACTTCATTGCGATCTTCATCATATACCTTAACATCAAGACCAAGTGACTGTAATTCCTTAAGTAATACCTTGAAGGATTCAGGTATACCCGGCTCAGGGATATTTTCACCTTTGATGATTGCTTCATATGTTTTAACTCGTCCGATAACATCATCGGATTTAACTGTAAGGATTTCCTGAAGAGTATGAGATGCACCATATGCCTCAAGAGCCCAAACTTCCATTTCTCCAAAACGCTGTCCACCGAACTGTGCTTTACCACCAAGAGGCTGCTGTGTAACCATACCATATGGTCCGGTTGAACGTGCATGGATCTTATCATCTACCAGATGATGGAGTTTAAGGTAATGCATGTGACCGATTGTAACAGGACTGTCAAAATACTCACCTGTTCTACCATCTCTAAGCCTTACTTTACCATCTCTTGAAATAGGAACACCCTTCCAGAGTTTTCTATGATCTCTGTTAGTAGAAAGATAATCTATAACATCAGGTCCTAAGGTTTCTCCATGTTTGTTAACAAAGATAACCTTATCTTCAAATTCTGTACCGTTTTCTTCTGCTTTCTTCTTAGCAGCATCATACTCCTCCTGATCAAAATAACCATTTACATAGTCATTTGCTATATCAAGAGTATCCATGATCTCAGACTCGTTAGCACCATCAAATACAGGTGTTGCTACGTTGAAACCAAGTGCCTTTGCAGCAAGTGAAAGGTGAATCTCAAGCACCTGACCAATGTTCATACGTGAAGGCACACCTAATGGGTTAAGTACGATATCAAGAGGACGTCCATTTGGTAAATATGGCATATCTTCAACAGGTAATACGCGGGAAACAACACCCTTGTTACCATGACGACCAGCCATCTTATCACCAACTGAAATCTTTCTCTTCTGTGCGATATATATACGAACTGACTGGTTTACGCCAGGAGCAAGCTCTGTATCACCATTAGCTCTTGAGAATACTTTTGCATCTACTACTACACCATATTCTCCATGAGGTACCTTAAGTGAAGTATCTCTTACTTCACGAGCCTTCTCACCAAATATAGCTCTAAGTAATCTCTCCTCTGCTGTAAGCTCTGTCTCTCCCTTAGGAGTAACCTTACCAACAAGGATATCACCGGCACGAACCTCTGCACCAACTCTGATTACACCGTTAGCATCAAGATCCTTAAGTGCATCATCACCAACACCCGGAACATCACGAGTGATTTCCTCTGGTCCGAGCTTTGTATCACGTGCTTCTGTCTCATATTCTTCAATATGAATTGATGTATAAACATCATCCATAACAAGTCTCTCACTTAAGAGAACCGCATCCTCGTAGTTGTAGCCTTCCCATGTCATAAAACCGATAAGCGGGTTCTTACCAAGACCAAGCTCACCGCCACAGGTTGAAGGACCATCAGCGATTACCTGTCCTGCCTCTACATGTTCACCCTTAACAACTATAGGTTTCTGATTATAACAGTTAGACTGGTTACTTCTTACAAATTTATATAATTTAAACTCTTCCTTCTCACCATCATCATATTGTATTCTGATAAGTTTTGAAGATACATATGTGATTGTACCTGCCTTTTTGGCAACTACACACACACCAGAGTCAACTGCTGTCTTAACTTCCATACCTGTACCAACTACAGGAGCTTCTGTAAATAACAATGGAACCGCCTGACGCTGCATGTTTGAACCCATAAGCGCACGGTTAGCATCGTCATTCTGAAGGAATGGAATAAGTGCTGTAGCAACAGAGAATACCATTCTAGGAGACACGTCCATATAATCAAACATTGTCTTTGGATATTCCTGTGTCTCATCAAGATAACGACCTGATACTGAATTACGTACAAAATAACCATTCTCATCAAGTGCCTCGTTAGCCTGTGCTACATGATAATTATCTTCCTCGTCAGCTGTCATGTATACAACTTCTTCTGTTACACGAGGATTCTTTGGGTCTGATTTATCAATCTTTCTATATGGTGCCTCAATAAATCCATATTCATTGATACGGGCAAATGAAGCCAGTGAGTTGATAAGACCGATGTTAGGACCTTCAGGAGTCTCGATAGGACACATTCTTCCATAATGTGAATAGTGTACGTCTCGAACCTCGAATCCGGCACGGTCTCTTGAAAGGCCACCAGGTCCTAATGCTGACAAACGTCTCTTATGAGTAAGCTCACCAAGAGGGTTGTTCTGATCCATGAACTGTGACAACTGTGATGAACCAAAGAATTCTTTGATTGCAGCCTGTACAGGTTTGATATTAATAAGTGCCTGTGGAGACACTTCATCTGAATCATGAGTTGTCATTCTTTCACGAACAACACGCTCCATTCTTGAAAGACCGATACGATACTGATTCTGTAAAAGTTCACCTACAGCTCTAATACGTCTGTTTCCTAAGTGGTCAATATCATCGCTGTTACCAATACCATATTCCAAATGCATATTGTAGTTAATAGATGCAAGAATATCTTCTTTTGTAATATGCTTTGGCACTAATTCATTTACATTTCTTGCAATAGAATCTGCTAATTCCTCAGGATTTTCTGCATACTCTTCAAGAATCTGACGAAGTACAGGAAAATATACCTGCTCTGTGATTCCAAAGCTCTTAGGATCACAATCCACAAAATTAGTAATGTCAACCATCATATTAGAAAGAACCTTTACAACTCTTTCTTCTGTCTGAATCCATACAAAAGGAACTGCTGCATTCTGAATTGCTTCAGCCATCTCTACAGTAACTTTTGCACCTTTCTCACCAAGAATTTCGCCACTAAACGGATCTACTACATCCTCTGCAAGAATATGATTTCTGATTCTGTTCTTTAATGCAAGCTTTTTATTAAACTTATAACGTCCAACCTTAGCCAGATCATAACGACGTGGATCAAAGAACATTGCTGTTACAAGGTTCTCTGCACTATCCAAACTGAATGGTTCACCCGGACGGATTTTGCTATATAATTCCTTAAGACCTTCCTGGTAATTTTCTGAAGTATCCTTTGCAAAGCTTGCATGAATCTTTGGTTCATCACCAAAAAGTTCAAGGATTTCTTCATTTGTACCAACACCTAATGCACGGATAAAGACTGTGATAGGTACTTTTCTAGTTCTATCAACACGCACATAAAAGATATCGTTAGAATCTGTCTCGTATTCCAACCATGCACCACGATTTGGTATAACAGTGCTTGAGAAGAGTCTCTTACCAATCTTGTCATGTGCAATACCATAATAAATACCTGGTGAACGTACTAACTGGCTGACGATAACACGTTCTGCACCATTGATAACAAAGGTACCTGTTTCCGTCATCAGTGGGAAATTACCCATAAAAATTTCATGCTCGCTTATTGAATTATCCTTTTCTTTATTATGAAGGCGAACTTTAATTTTTACAGGGGCTTCATAAGTTAAATCTCTTTCTTTACATTCTTCGATAGTATGCTTTATCTCATCTTCTGCAAGAATGTAATCAACAAACTCCAGACTAAGTCGTCCGCTATAGTCGGTAATTGGCGATATATCTGCTAATGCTTCGCGAAAACCTTCTTCAAGAAACCATTTATAGGAATCCTTTTGAACCTCTATAAGGTTCGGCATATCCAAAACCTCTTTTCGTCTTGAATAACTCATACGCATAGCCTTACCGGTGGTAACTGGACGTATTCTGTTTTTTTCCATGACATTTCACCCCGTTCTTCATGATATAACATCTATTTTCTTAGCACCATTAGGATGTATATTGTGCACATCTTAACAGCGCAACATTCAACACAATAGTGCACACTACATATTAACACAAGAGTGTCGATAAATCAAGCCTTTTTTCACAATTTCTACCACAAAAAAAGACCGGGAATCTCTTCCCGGTCTGTAAGATTTCTGGCAAAAATGAAATTACTTTAATGTAACTTTAGCGCCTTCTGCTTCAAGTTTAGCCTTGATATCTTCAGCTTCTGCCTTAGATGCGCCTTCCTTAAGTGTCTTAGGAGCGTTATCAACTAAATCCTTAGCTTCCTTTAAGCCAAGACCTGTTGCTTCACGAACAACCTTGATAACCTTAACCTTGTTTGGTCCAACATCTGTAAGTTCTACGTCGAACTCATCTTTCTCTTCAGCTGCTGCTGCAGGACCTGCTGCTGCAACTACAACGCCTGCTGCTGCAGATACGCCGAACTCTTCTTCACATGCTTTTACTAAATCATTTAACTCTAATACTGTAAGCTCTTTGATAGCTTCAATAAATTCTGCTGTTGTTAACTTTGCCATTTTATTTTACCTCCATAATAGTATAATTAATAATCTTTTTAATAAATTAAGCTAAGGCTAAATTATTCTGCCTCAGTTGCTGCTGCTTCTTCTGCAGGAGCTGCTGCCTCACATGCGTCAGCACCGCCTTTTTCAGCGATCTGATTAAGCACACGAGCAAAGTTTGTAATAGGAGACTGAATACTTCCAAGGAATTTTGAAAGAAGTACATCTCTTGAAGGGATGTTTGCGATCTCTGTGATTCCCTTTGCATCGTATACGATACCTTCTACTACACCTGCCTTTAACTCAAGAGCCGGACACTCTTTAGCGAAAGTGCTAATGATTCTTGCCGGAGCTGTTGCATCTTCTTTGCTGATTGCAATAGCATTTGTTCCTTCAAGATACTCTGTTAAGCCTTCAAATTCTGTACCCTTGAAAGCACGAGTCATCATTGTGTTTTTGTAAACCTTGTAGACTACTCCAGCCTCACGAAGCTGCTTACGAAGCTGTGTATCCTGAGCTACTGTGATTCCACGATAGTCAACAACTACAACTGAAGCTGCATCTTTAATATTAGCTGAAATTTCCTCTACTATAGGCTGCTTTAATTCGATCTTTGCCATTTTCTTACCTCCTTATAGATTTATGCCGAAAGGAGTATTTATGAAAAAAAACTCTGCCTTTTTGCAAAGACAGAGAAAGTAAATCCTTAAATCATAATAGAACTCTTTTCCTCGGTAGGCGATACTAAATACTTACGTCACAAATCAAAATGCTTATGACACCTACTGTCTTCGGCATGGTCTCAACAACCTCAAATAGAATATCACAAGTACTATTCTATGTCAAGCATTAAATTCTATATTTTATAAATATATTTTATAAATTTTAAAAATTCATTTTAGGATTCATTTTTATTAAAATCAGCGATTAAATATAACATATCCTTCTTCATCTATAGTGACATTCTTTGATATATTTCTCATAAAATTCAAAACATCCTGTTTATCCTGACCTTCAAGATACAAGGTTCTGCAATCGGACTGTTTGCAAGGTACAAATCTGAAATATTCCATCGCTTTGTCTTTAATTGCCATTTCTATCAGACAGGTATTCTGGGTTTTAGAATTAAACCAGTAATTTCCAAGACTATATATAACAGGGACTCCTTCAACAACATCCATTTTCTGAAGGCAATGAGGGTGATCTCCAATTATAAGGTCTGCTCCCGCCTGTGCATATATTGGTGCCTGTTTTTCCTGAAGCCAGTCGATATCGGTCTGGCTCTCAGTCCCCCAATGAATATACAGTATTGTATAATCACTGTTGGCTTTTGCCTCCTGTATTACCTGAACCAGCAGTTCCGGCTCCATACATCTTAACACTCCGGGCTTTGTTTCTGTCGCCGCTTTTGTATCAGGATTTGAATTTCTTTCTATTTGTGTAGCACTTACAATCGCAATCTTCATTCCATTTGCAATTATATATACAGGCTTCATCGCGTGTTCAAGATTTCTGCCGGCACCCGCATAAGATATATTTACACTCTCTAATGTATCAAGTGTATCAAGCAAAGATATCTCACCATAATCATAAATGTGATTATTTGCAACAGAAACTACATCAACTCCAAGATCAAGAAGCATTTGTACATTTTCAGGCTTTGCTCTAAATGTAAACTTTTTACCTTCTGTTGGTGTTCCTCTTCCTGTAAAAGTAAACTCATTATTGAGCATAAATACATCTGCATTTCTCATCTTTTCAAGGAGAATCGTTGAAAATGTATCTTCGAGAACACTCCCTCTCTTTTTATATCGATCCATCATTGCATACGAATCATCCAAAAGGATATCGCCCGCAAAAGAAAATGTAATCCTGTCAAAATCAGCACATTCTACAACTCTTACATTCTGTCCCAATTCTACTGCCTGCTCATATAATTCATAATTTTTCTGATTTATTTCCAGTGCACGTTTTTCTTCTTCCGGGATTTCGACAGCTTTGTCATCAAACTCTTTATCATCACCAGCCTGTGGAACATTTGGAAGCTCAAATTCTATAATCTCTCTTCCGTTTTCATCTATTTCAACACTATCTTTTGTCTTATTTTCGTTTTCAATTACAGATATGCCATTATCAAAGGCATATACTGCAGATGTCTCTCTCAATATTACGTCATTATTTTGGTTTTTATTATGAACCCGTAAAATAATCATCACAACCGTTCCAAACAACAGCATTGATAGCAATACCTTAAAGAACAGTCCAAATCGGATAAGCTTCTTTTTTTTCTTTATTTTTTTAGATCTTATTTCTTACACCGCCTTATAACTTCATAATTCCCATAAAGCAAAACAGACCTCGCTATTACAATAACGAGGTCTTAATATATTTACATTAGAACTTTGCAACACTAACCTTTACGCCAGGTCCCATTGTAGATGCAAGTGTAATGCTCTTTAAGTACTGTCCCTTAAGAGTTGATGGCTTAGCCTTTACAATAGCATCAAGCAATGCATTAAGGTTCTGAGATAACTGCTCTTCTGTGAAAGATACCTTTCCGATTGGGCAGTGAATGATATTTGTCTTGTCAAGTCTGTACTCAACTTTACCAGCTTTGATATCGTTGATAGCCTTAGTAACATCCATAGTTACTGTACCAGACTTAGGGTTTGGCATTAAGCCCTTAGGTCCTAAAACCTTACCAAGACGTCCAACAACACCCATCATATCAGGTGTAGCTACTACTACGTCAAAATCAAACCATCCATCGTTCTGGATCTTTGGAATAAGCTCTTCTCCGCCTACGAAATCTGCTCCAGCTGCCTCAGCTTCTGCAACCTTATCACCTTTAGCGAAAACTAAAACCTTAACTGTTTTACCTGTACCGTTTGGAAGTACTACAGCACCACGAATCTGCTGCTCTGCATGACGTCCGTCACAGCCTGTTCTGATATGAACTTCTACAGTTTCATCAAATTTAGCACTTGCGCTCTTCTTAGCTAATGCAACTGCTTCATCTACTTCGTAAAATGATGCGCGATCAATTAACTTCGCGGATTCATTATATTTCTTACCATGTTTCATTCTTCTTTACCTCCGCTTAATCTTCTACTTTGATACCCATACTTCTAGCTGTACCTGCTATCATGCTCATAGCAGCCTCTAAAGATGCTGCATTTAAGTCAGGCATTTTAAGTTCAGCGATTTCCTGAATCTTAGCTTTAGAAATAGTAGCAACCTTTGTCTTATTAGGTGTAGCTGATGCTGTTTTAATATTGCATGCTTTCTTTAATAATACAGCTGCTGGTGGAGTCTTTGTAATGAAGCTGAAACTTCTATCTGCATAAACTGTAATAACTACAGGAATAATCATACCTTCCTGATCTGCTGTTCTGGCGTTGAACTGTTTTGTAAATTCAACGATATTTACGCCGTGCTGTCCAAGTGCAGGTCCAACTGGTGGAGCTGGTGTTGCTTTTGCGGCAGGAATCTGTAATTTAATATATCCTTCTACTTTCTTTGCCATTTTTGGCACCTCCTATTTTATTCTCAGTCTAATAACTATTGTCATTATGTCCTGTTTTGTGGTAGTCTGGGCGGATGACCCTCCCACGCGGTGTCTGATTAACAGTCCGCATAATATTTTATACTAACTACACAATCGTGTCAAGCGTTTGCTGACATAAATCGGGACATTTTTAAATTAATTAAAAACTAATCCCATATTTTCCTGACATCTGTAAAGCTAATCTCTACAGGTGTTTCACGGCCGAACATCTCGACTGTGAGAGTTACAGTCTGTCTTGTTGCATCAATCTTCTGAACAGTACCAACTGTATCTTTCCATACGCCTGCGATAACGTTTACAACATCACCTTCAGCGAACTCAACTTCGACTTCATGTCCAAAATCAAGAGCTTTAAGCTCTTCCTCTGTCAAAGGAACAGGTTTGCTTCCCGGTCCAACGAAGCCTGTGACACCTCTGGTATTTCTTACGACATACCATGCATCATTGTTGTCTGCATCCATGTGCAGTAAAACGTAGCCTGGGAAAAGCTTCTTCTGTGAACTCTTCTCCACACCGTTCTTAACTTCCATGACATCCTGCAAAGGTACTCTTACCTCAAGAATCTCATTCTCAAGATGTCTGTTCTCAATTGCTTTTTCAATATTGGCCTTAACCTTATTCTCGTATCCTGAATAAGTATGAACAACATACCAGCCCATGCCAAGACCACTCTTATTATCGCTTAATGCGACTCTGCTATGTGGTTCTTCATCTTCAACAGGAGCTTCGTATGAAGCTTCAACCTCAGGAGCCTCTATTTCATCTGACTCCTCAAACTCTTCATCAACATACTCCTCTTCTACTGCTTCAGACAATTCATCGGCTGATTCAAGGTGACTCTCAACCTCAGCAGCATCTGCTTCGTAGCTGTCTTCTTCAACAGCTTCCTGAACTGTTTCTTCGATGTCTGCCTCTGCTGTGTCAGCAGCACTTGCATTATTAAATGACATCTTAGGTGATACTGGTGCCCATTCCTTCATCATAGGAGTGATAAGCTTTTTGGCTACTGCCCTTTTCTTTTCTTCCATACTATTCATCCTCACTATTTAAATGCTAGTTAAGAAGTTAATACCGAACTGGATAACTGTATCCATAAGGGTAATGATAAGGCCTAATACAACTGAGACGCAAAGAACTGCTACCGACTGCTTAACTGTATCTGCTTTGTCAGGCCAAGCAATCTTATTGAATTCTGTCTTAACGCTCTTAAAGAAACTTGTCTTTGGAGCATCATTCTTTGCTGAATCTCCCATAGTATGCCTCCTGTGAATAATTCACGTAAATTATTTTGTTTCTTTGTGTAATGTGTGTGTTTTGCAGAATCTACAATACTTCTTGATTTCCATTCTGTCTGGATGAGTTTTCTTCTCTTTAGTAGTGTTGTAGTTACGCTGTTTGCACTCTGTACAAGCTAAAGTAATCTTTGTACGCATAATTCCACCTCCGCTAATGTTCTAATTATTCCTTAGTTCTAATCACAGATTGTTATAAGGGCATAAAAAAAAGACCTTTTAACATCTGCCTAACAACTATATCATACCTTATTTCCTTAGTCAATAAAATATTATTATTTTTAAGGGTACTATTCACTGAATTTTTGGCATTCAAAACTCACATTTTACTTGCAATATAAGGCTTTTCATGCTATTTTTAAGGTAATACAAGGTTATTATCTATATACCACATTTCTTATCTGTTAATCTTGTAAATCACCAATGTACTGACATATTTATAATTATGAATATATCCGTACACTAATCGCTAATGTACACAGGGTACACCCTCATAATGTTACATCGGAAGGGAGGGAACAGTATGTCAGTTTCAGTTTTACAATTATATGATCATTATCTTTCTTCATACAGATTAAGAGACCGGCAAAATGACAAGACAAAAAACAGACGGTATCATACTGCCCTTTCACATTTATCGACTCATGATGATAACGAATTAAAAAAACTGTATAGCAACATTCAATTAAAAAACCGTTTTTCACCCCTTCTTATGAACCAGCCTTCTGCTCATTCAATTGCATATGCTGTATACCTAAAGGAGAATGCCACGAGGCTTACACAGACTATAAACCTGCTTAGTGGAGAAGATGATGGTGAGCTTTTTGCAGGTAAAAATGTATTTTGTGATAATAATGAGCTGGCTGATATTGAGTATATTCCGCAAAATATGGAAAAGGATGTGCCTGACAGCTTTACTCTTAAAGTAGACAGTTTTGCCACACCGCAGATAAATATGGGTAGTTATCTTTATTCTGACGAGCGTGTCACTTTAGAGCCCGGCAATTACTCCTTTGACCTTATCAATAAAAAGGTTCATTATGAGCTTCAATTTGCAATAAACGAGGATACAAATATACAGCTACAGCAAAAAATAGCAGACCTGATAAATAATTCAGAGCTTGGTGTGCACGCACAAATAAACATATCCAATATAAAAAATTCATCTATAAGAACAAGCTCCATTGATATTATATCTGACAACTATGGTGCCACTTATTCAGGCAAACAGCATTTTACCATATCCGAGGAATCTACTACTTATAATGAAGGGCTTACAGACTATCTTGGATTAAACTCCGATATACAGAAAGCTTCAAATGCAAAATATTATATAGATGATAATTACGAAACTTCCTATTCTAATGACATAACTGTTTTTGGTGGAATTAATATAAAACTCAACCCTATGTCAGAGAGCAGAAATGCTTACATAGAATTAAAACCTGACACAGAATCCATAGCAGACAACATAGAAGCCTTTGTATCCGGATACAATCAGTTCGTGACCAGCTCTGTGCCAATTTCAGAAAACAGTCCGGAAATCAGTAGCAGTAAGAAAAATGACAGCGGTGTCAACAATTCATTCTCTGATAATAACTGCATAATCATACATGATATGAAGCGTTTTCTTGAACTTCACAAGGAAAATCTTTCTCAATACGGTATCACTGTTAATGATGATGCTTCACTGAATATTGATGACAAACTGACAAAGTATTTATCAGATAATAAAGTTTCAGATATCGATAGCATTAAACTGTTTGGTATCCAGATGCTTAAAAAACTTGATCAGATAACTCTTGATCCGATGGAATATACCATACAAAAAGCATATGCATACCCTAACCCATATACCACATATATAAATCCATATATGACAAGCATTTATACAGGATTACTGTTTAATATGTACACATAGTGCATGTATCTTGCTTACCAACATTACAATATAAAAATTTCCCCATTCCATACCAAAACGGATGCCCAAGGCATCCGTTTTCATATATACAAAAGTTAAATTAACCTGCCACAATCGGCTCCTGTGGCTTCCAGTTTCTTGCCATCTGTTCATATTCAGCAGCCTTTTCATGCAATCTTGCACATTCAATCTCATACTCATTTTGTGGAAGTGCCTTTAGCTTTGGTGTCTTTGCAAGCTTACGCAGACTAAGTGCAAGTGCCATGTAGGCTGATGTGCCACTACTTGCCACATCTATATCGCTCTCACATTCATGCGCGGCACGTGCAAACCAGTTTGTAGCCTCCTCATATTCCTCTTTCTTCATAAAATAGTATCCAAGCTCCATGCAGATTTCTGCTGAAGGAATCGTTGCCTCATCATATAACGCTATTTTAAGCATCTGTACAGGAGAATCTATTATTCTGTATATCTTTATCAGTACTGCTATTATCTGCCTGCTGCGTACTGCATCCTGCTTATTCCTATATATATCCAACTGTAATTCAAGAAATGATTTTGCCTTTACAAGTACATCTTCTGTTCCTGCCTTGTACAGTTCCCGTAAATACATTCCCAAAAGTCTGTCAGAAAGAACTCCTTTTTGTTCTATAACCTTTTCAAATACAGCAAAGTCCCTTATGCTGTGATTTCCCTGTGGACGATGTCTTATCTCAATATCACTGTCATACACAACCGGTGCTGTATTAATGGTCTCATGTATAGGCTCTATCCAGGTAAAGCTTCTTATTCTTTTAAAGAGTTTGGGACGCATATCTCTGGCATAATTCTCTGTTGGGTGGTTGATCTGCTCAGTCACATATATCATCTGGACTATTTCCACCTCAGGCAAGAGCACCTTCTTTAATGCCTTGAATTTAGTACGGTTTTCCTCATCAATTACTTCATCTGCATCTGCGGAATAAATATAATCACCGCTGGCTTTTGAAAATGCAAAATTTCTGGCTTCAGCAAAGTCATCCTTCCACTCAAAATCATATACCTGTGTTGTATACTCATAAGCAATACTCTTAGTCTCATCAGTTGACCCTGTATCCACTATTATTATTTCATCCATAATATCTCTTAAAGAATTAAGACAATCTCTGAGTACTGCTGCCTCATTTTTTACAATCATACATAAACTAAATTTCATATTCCCTCAATAAAGCTAACAAGCTTTTTCCCCTTTTTTTATTAATGTGTACTCTTAAAATCTTTCTAATTCTGCAATTATATACAGTATACAACACTTCACATAATAACTCAACATACAATTTAAATTTATTTATTAAATTTACAGAAAAATTGTTATAATTTACTATATTTTTATTTTGTTTTCAGTGGTATAATACATATATATTTGGAATTGATTGGTAATTTAAAACTATTTTTGCATTTTCAGGTTACCTATAAATTATGTTAGTCACATTTTATGTTATACCTATATGCATTAGTTCATTATAAGGAAAGGCGTGGTTATTGATATATGACTTTAAAAGAACAATATGAAAATCTACTCAGAACCATGTGTGAAAACTACGATACCATGCTTCAGCTTATCAAAAAAATAGCTGAGTATGACATAATCATCTTTAATAAATCCGACAGCAGTCGTGAGAATACGAATATTGTTTTGTCAGCTATATCACAGAAGGAACGGTATGTCGAACAGTTTACAGATATATCACTAAAAAATGAGAAGGAGCACTTACAGCTTGATAATATAATTTCCGTATGTCTTGAAGTCGAAAGCAATCCTCTTTACTATCTGATGTGTGATATGCATATTCTGGTATCTCAGAGGCTAAACCTGTTACTGGAATGTGAAGATGGCACCTCTGATAAAGTGATTGAAAACCTTGAAAAGTGTATGGAATCATACAAACTGGATATTGAGCTTAGTAAGGTATCCAACAAAAAAAGGTCAACATTCCTGCTTATTCCCAACAAATATTAAGGATACAAAAGAACTTAAAAAAATCGGATGCCGGCGCATCCGATTCCAAAAAGCTACGCTTTTTGATTAAATGGTTTACACTGTCGCAATTTCCTATAATACAAAAAATCGGATGCCGGCGCATCCAATCACAAGAATTTGCAAAAGCAAATTCCCGGTTAATTAACACTACACTGTCGCAATTTCCTATAACACAAAAAAGGATTATTCACTAAGATATAATGAATAATCCTTTATTTTTATGAATTTAATACTCTGTCACGCTCTTTGATGTACATATCAATTTTGCCTCTGAACAAATTGGCCATTTCTTCGTTACCCATATCTATATAAAGCTCAACTATATGTTTATAACAGTTTAAAAGATTTTCACCAAGCAATTCTGCATCATTCATCATTGTTATCTTAACAAAGTATAACAGAGCTTTTAACGGCTGTCCTGTATTCAGAAGAATGTTTGCATATGTAAAGGTAAATCTGGCAGTTTTGCATTTGTCCTGAAATCTTTCCATTATCTCAAGTGCCTCTTCATTTTGATCCAGCACCATGTATGTTTTTGCCAGTGATTCTACCATTATCTGCACATATAAATGTTCCAAATTTGAATTGAGTTCAATTCCTGATTTGAAATACTTAATTGCATTTTCATAATTTCCCAAAATAAATTCTGACTGCCCAATCTGAAAATGTATATAGGCATCTTCTTGATTCTTCTCAAGACTTGCATATAATAATTGCAAATTACGCTTCTGCTTCTTTTCCATTTCTTCCGGTTCTATAAAATATCCATGATGTATTACCTCCATTGGAAGCAGAAATGTTGTAATGGACTCATTGATTTTTGATTCATTCCTAAAGCCTATCTGTTCATGAACCGGTGAATTATAGCAGTAATATTTCCTGTTATAGAATCTAAGTACATCATCACTGCCATATCCTGATTCACCATTATTTTTACGTATCAGATTCTTCATTCTGATAACTCCAACATATTGTGGATATTTATTCATGACTGCAATTAATGTATCTACATCCATATTATTTACATATTCATCACAATCTATTGATAAAATCCAATTGTGAGAAGCCTTGGATGCGCAAAAATTTCTGGCTGCACTGAAATCATTTATCCATTCAAAGTCAAAAACCTTATCTGCATATATTGTGGCTATCTCTTTAGTCCTGTCTGTTGAGCCCGTATCTGTAACTATTATTTCAAATCCATAAGGCTTGAGCTTTTTAAGACAGTTTTCAATATATTTTTCCTCATTCTTTGCTATAATGCATACGCTTATTGGAAGCTCTGACATAATCTCTCTCTTTCTTTAACACAGGCTTCGTATTTGTCCTTAAATATGCCTGCCATTTTCTCGTCACCCATTTCCAGATAAATCATTATTATATACTCATAGCATTTTAACAATTCATCTCCAAGAGTATTTACATCATTCATCATAGTCGCCTTTACAAAATACAAAAGTGCCTTTAATCTCTGACCACAATCCATCAATACACATGCATGAATATACACATATTTTGCGGCTTTGCACTTATCTGCATAAGTCTCCATAAGACTAATCGCTTCATCATTCATACCAAGTTTTATATAATTTTTTGCTAAGGACTCTATCATAATCTGCACATATAAGCACTCTGTTGACGGATTATAGGATAATGCTTTTTCATAATATTCTTTTGATTTTTCATATTCATCAAGGATATATTCCGACTGTCCAATCTGAAACAGTGTATACGGATCATCCGGCTTTTTTTCCAGAAGAGCATGTAAAATATCAAGATTGCGCTGTTGCTTGAGTCTCATCTGCTCAGGAGATATATCATATCCCCAATGCACTATTTCCGATGGAATAACAAAGCTTTCCTGTGTCTTACTGCGGTTTTCTATTTTTTTATCAACTATCTGCTCATGTATGGGTTCTTCATACACATAGTAGCTACGATTGTACATTCTTATTATGTCATCTGAACTAAATCCCTTTTCCCCATTTGGTTTTGTAACTATGCTCTTCAATCTTATAATTCCTGTACATTTAGGGAACTTTTGCATAAATATTCTGAGTGTACTTACATCTAAAGAATTGACATATTCATCACAGTCAAGTGACAATATCCAATTGTTTGAAGCATTAGCGGCACAAAAATTTCTGGCTGCACTGAAATCATTTATCCATTCAAAATCCAAAACCTTATCTGCATATTTTGCGGCAATCTCTTTAGTCTTATCAGTTGAACCCGTATCTGTAACTATTATTTCAAATCCATA
>JAFPAQ010000108.1 GCA_017424235.1 Lachnospiraceae bacterium
CGTTTTCAGAATGAAAACCCGAGTTTTTAAGTTTAAATAGTACTTATGGTAACTAAAATACTTATTGTAATATAAAACGACGTAAAGTATAATGATTTTGCGTAAAACGACATTTAGATAAAATAATGGGAGATGTGTTGTAATGAAACTTATTATTCAGATTCCCTGTTACAATGAAGCAGAAACTCTTGTTGTGGCATTAAATGATCTGCCTAAACATATTGACGGGATTGATGAGATAGAATATTTGATAATCAATGATGGCAGCAGTGATGACACAGAGCAGATTGCGCTTGCCTGGGGTGTGGACTATGTGGTTCATTTTAAACGTAATCTTGGGCTTGCGAAGGGCTTTCTGGCAGGAATTGATTTAGCACTTAGGAATGGTGCAGATATAATAGTAAATACTGATGCAGACAATCAATACTGTGGTGAGGATATAGAGAAGCTTGTAAGACCGATACTTGAGAAAAAGGCAGATATAGTTATTGGAGAGAGACCTATTGATGATATTGAGTCTTTCTCATGGATAAAGAAAAAACTCCAGAGATTTGGAAGCAGGGTTGTCAGGATTGCATCAAAGACAGATATTCCTGATGCGCCAAGTGGCTTCAGAGCCTATAGCCGTAAGGCAGCGATGCGCGTAAATGTGCATAATGAATATACATACACACTTGAGACGATAGTACAGGCAGGACGTAACAAGATGGCTATTACATCTGTGCCTATAAGAACCAATCCTGAGCTTCGCAAATCGCGTCTTATGTCTTCAATCGCAGGATATATAAAGAAATCAATGCTTACAATACTGAGAGCGGTGCTTATGTACAGACCCCTTAAGGTATTTACGCTTATTGGAAGTGTGTTTCTCATAATAGGTGCTCTTATAGGAATACGTTTTATTTACTATTTTGTTAATGGAAACGGTTCGGGACATGTTCAGTCGCTCATATTGGCAGCCATGATGTGTATTATTGGTTTTCAGACCTTTGTGACAGGGCTTCAGGCAGATATTATCTCAGCAAACAGAAAGCTTCTTGAGGATATCCAGTACAGAGTCAAGAAGCTTGAGATGGGATTGCTTGATCCTGAGGGAGAAAAAAGAAAAGATGATGACTAAGAGCAGAATTAAAAGCATTGTGTGTTATAGAGAAAATCTACTGAAACTTATATTGGCTGTGTTATTGTACATTATTTGCAGTTATCATTATGAATCTGCTGTCATGCCAATACTTCTGGATGATGAATACGGTTATTGGGCAAATAGTTCTTATTTTTTAGGATTAGATTGGAGTTCAATTACACAAAATATAGCATATTATTCTTATGGATATAGTTTTATTTTACTGTTGGTTCACATTATTGGCTCCTGGTTTGGGATAACATATTGGGCTGATTTGTATCAAATTGCTCTGAATGTGAATTTTCTTATGATTGTGATGAGTTTTCTGATTGCAGTTGTGATATGCAAAAGATACATGCCAAATCTAAACTGGATAACCAGAAATATAGTCTGCTTTGTCGTCATGCTGTATCCTGCAAATCAGGTATATTCTCATACGACGTTAACGGAATGTACACTTACATTTTTGTTCTGGGTACTATTATATATAATGATGCGTGTTACAGATAAA
>JAFPAQ010000109.1 GCA_017424235.1 Lachnospiraceae bacterium
GAGTATACAAGGCGGCACTCACAGAACAGTACTTGCAATCTGATAGTGTACGGATGCTTAAAGAAGTTTTTCATCAATCAGACGCCGCCATCCGCAAGCGTGCTGAAAGTTGGGCATCATGGATCGGACACCTCAAGCTCAGAGACCTTTATACATAAAGCATCACCAAGGTATTCAGTAATTTCTGTAGGTAAGGATAACGAATATGGTCATCCACATGAAAAAGTACTTTACACACTATCATCTTCAACAATATTAAGAACAGATATTATGGGAACTATACTGATAGAAACAGATGGTGAAGTTCTTAATGTAATAAATTAAAATAGCCGGGTATTCTTGAAGTGAACCCCAAAGTTTAGACAAAATTAAATATTAACTTGCTTGTGAATGAGTTCGGTATTGTACCGGGCTCATTCCTTTTAGTTTCATAGAAATTCTTTCGTTATTGTAATAATCAATATATCTTTCTAATTCCTCAATGAAAGCATTAACACTGTCGAATTTTTCACCATAAAACATCTCAACTTTTAATCTTCCAAAGAAATTCTCCATAGCACCATTATCCATGCAGTTTCCTTTGCGGGACATACTTTGCGTAATATTGTGCTCTGCTAATAATCTTTGATATTCTGCATGTTGGTATTGCCAGCCTTGATCAGAATGAAATAGTGGTCTCGCATCAACAGGCAACTTTTTGAATAAACCATTAAGCATTTCTCTGATTTGATACAGATTTGGACTTAACGAAATGGAATATGATACAATTTCACGATTATATAAATCCATCACGGGTGATAAATATACTTTATCATCACATACTTTGAATTCGGTTACATCGGTTGTAAGTTTCTCAAATGGTTTTACTGCGGTGAAATCTCTTTTAAGTAAGTTGTCAGCTACTTTACCAACCTCGCCTCTGTATGAATGATACTTACCATTTTTGCGTTGTTTTCCCTTAATGTTAAGCTCATTCATCAATTTTAATACAGTTTTATGGTTAATTGTATATCCCTTTTGTTTGAGTACAGATAGTATTCTTCTGTATCCGTATCTTCCTTTGTTTTGGTTGAATATGTTAAGTATATCGGATTTAACCTCTTTGTATTTGTCTTGGTCTTTTAATTTTAGATAATAGTAAAAAGTACTTCTTGCAATGCCTGACAACTTCAGCAAATCTTTAAGCGGATACAACTGCCTTAATTCAGCGATAATTAACGCTTTTTGCCGTTCTTTCGCTCTTCCGCAAGAACTAAGGCACTCAGTTTTTTTAAGTAATCTATCTCCATTCTAAGACGTTGATTTTCAGCAATCAAATCTTCTTCAACCTTTTTGTCAAGTTTAGGCGGGCGTCCTTTTCGCGTTCCGCTTGCTTTGCAAGCTCTGCCTCGTCTTTCTTTCATAAGACCTTCGGCTCCTTCTTCTAAGAATATGCGTTCCCACCTTTTGACTATATTGTGATAATTATGTTCCTGCCCTTGCGTTATATCCCAATACTTCCGCACAGTTTCATAATAGCCTAAATGATGTTCCCGCATATCCATTATAAAAGATATTTTGAATTCTGGCGAGTATGTTTTGCTTTTTTGTCCCTTTTTACCCATAAAAATATGCACCTCCAAAAGTGTCTAACTTTTGGGGTGCATATCATTTTCTTGCAGTGATAATTTTTTATAGCTTTTCAAAATCAC
>JAFPAQ010000110.1 GCA_017424235.1 Lachnospiraceae bacterium
ATCACATCTGTTCAGGCCGTATATGAGCCTGCCGATGACTTGACAGACCCTGCTCCTGCAACTAATTTTGCACACTTGGAAGCTACAACAGTTCTTTCGCGTTCAATTGTTGAATTAGGTATTTATCCTGCAGTAGATCCTCTTGAATCTACATCAAGAATCCTTGACCCACGTATTGTCGGACAGGAGCACTATGAGGTGGCCAGAGGGGTACAGCAGATATTACAGAAATATAAGGAATTACAGGATATCATTGCTATTCTTGGTATGGATGAGCTTTCTGATGAGGATAAGCTTGTCGTTAACAGAGCAAGAAAGATTCAGAGATTCCTGTCACAGCCATTCCATGTAGCTGAACAGTTTACAGGTATTGAAGGTAAATATGTACCTATTACTGAGACTATTCGCGGCTTCAAGGAAATTCTTGAAGGAAAACATGACAGTATTCCAGAGGGACACTTCCTCAATGCAGGTACTATTGATGATGTAGTAGCACGTGCTAAATAGGAGGGAGCTTTATGGCAGAGAAGTTTAAACTTACGATAGTTACACCGGATCGCGAATTCTATAATGATGAAGTAGATATGGTGGAGTTCAATACGACCGAGGGTGAGATTGGTATCTATAAGGGACATTGTCCACTTACAGTCATCATAAATCCGGGTGTGTTGACTATTACTCAGAATAATACAATCAAAAATGCAGCACTTCATGCCGGATTTGCACAGATACTTCCTGACGAAGTAACAATTCTCGCTGAAATCATAGAATGGCCGGATGAAATTGATGCGCCAAGAGCTTCAGCTGCAAGACAGAGAGCTGAGGAACGTATCAAAAATGGTCAGAATATTGACTATGCAAGAGCAGAGGCAGCATTAATGAGAGCCATTACCCGAATCAATGTTACCGGAATCAAATAAATATAGTTATATATCTATATATAAAGAACACCTATGCTGTAATGCAGTATGGGTGTTTTTTTACGTTATAGGAAATTGCGACAGTGTAGTGTGAATTAATCAAGAATTTGCTTTTGCAAATTCTTGTAATCGGATGCGCCGGCATCCGATTTTTTGACACTAAAATGTAAATATTGCATAGTATAATCATAAAAAACGGAGAAATTAAAGATGGACTATAAGGACACATTTCCGTATTATAGAGATGCAGGCGGTGGATTTTGGAGCCGCAATCTTTGGAGATATGATGGAAACATGATGGGATATGGTCTTATGCATGAAGACATGATAGTTGAGGATATGGAATATCTGCAGCAGATGTATCCTTCATATGCCAAAAGATATCAGGGAGTAATAAGAAACATTATAGATAAGGCAGATTATGAGGGCAGTTTCATTTATGACCAGTATCCGGATAAGATGACTATGCAGAGAATGGTAAACAGCATAATGCAGATAATAAAAAATAATGAGGAAGCAGAATACGTACAAAATGGGAAAACCAATGATGATCAGATGCTTCCTTTTGGAGAGAATGCAGAGTGGAAAAACAAAGAAGGCTGGATAAGGGAATTAGTAACAGTTTTGTTGTTTTATGAAATATTGTTAAGAAGAAAGAAAAATAGTCAGCGCAGATATTATTAAAAAATAATGAATTTGATTGACTTATGTATACAGTTAAGGTTATAATAATAGCATCGTGCAGCCGGGGAGTTAGCGGTGCCTTGTACCTACAATCCGCTATAGTGGGGGTGATGGACGATGGAGGGCCTGCGTTTGTATAGCTGCCCTTTATAAGTGGCGATGAAGTTTGGGTCTCACGCAATATGTGCCATTGAACCGTGTCAGGGTAGGAATACAGCAGCACTAAGGTGGATTTCATATGTGCCGTGAGGGTGCCTGGCGGAGTTAACTGTAGAGGTAACGTATATGGGCATAGGGTTCGAAGTCGTTCGCACGTTTTAAATTGTCTATAAATGAAGCAAGATGAAAAACAGGATTACAAAGGCAAGGGGTATTATGAAAAAGAACGAATTAAAGAAAAAAAGCATGGCTTTGTTTTTGGTGATTGCCATGGCTGCATCTGCACTTGCAGGATGTGGAGACAAGAAAACAGAAGAACCGGCAACAGAAATTAATTTTGCAGACATTGCTGATGTAAAAGAAGATACACAGTCGGCAACAGAGCAGCAGGTAGAAACCGAAGCAGTAGAAGAGACTACAGAAGAAGCAGAGGAAGAAACAAGAGAAGGAATGTACCGCAGTGAGCTTACTAACGAGTGGATAGATGAGAGCCTTAAAAATCAGCGTCCAATCGCAGTAATGGTAGATAATGAGTCTACAGCACTTCCACACTATGGAGTGACAGAAGCTGATGTAGTATATGAAATCATGAACAGTACAGCAAACGGCAGAATTACACGTCTTATGTGCGTTGTTAAGGACTGGGGTAATATCAAACAGTTTGGTAGTATCAGAAGTACAAGACCTACAAATATCATGTTGGCAGCAGAATGGAATGCAGTATTATGCCATGATGGTGGTCCTTTCTATATCAATGACTGGTTGGCAAAGGATTATTCAAACAACTTTAGTGGTGGTTTTGCACGTGTAAATAATGGTAAATCAAGAGAGTTTACAGAATATATCTGTACAGGTGATCTTGACAAGAAATTCAGTTCATCAAATTATTCAACAGAATATAATGAGCATTATCCGGGTACACACTATGTATTTGCAAAATCAGAAGTAAATCTTGGTGATGGTGCAATTGACTGTACAGAGATAGAGCTTCCATTCCCTCACAATAGTTCAAAGCTTACATATAATGAGTCAACAGGCACATATGACTATTATGAGTATGGAAAAGCACATAAAGACCCATTACATGATAACAAGCAGCTTACATTTAAGAATCTTTTAATTCAGGATACAACCTTCCATCAGCTTGATGATAATGGATATCTTATTTACAATGCAATTGATTCAGGACGTGATGCATATTATATAACAAATGGCAAAGCTATAGAAGTTACATGGATTAAGGCAAGTGAGGCAGCTCCTACTATTTATCTTGATAAGGCTACCGGTGAGCAGATTGAGATTAATACAGGTAAGACATATGTTGCATTAGTTCCATCAGATTCATGGAAAGATGTAGTGATTAAATAAATTAATGATTTAGAGAGATACATGTCAAAAGATAGGTATCTCTCTTTTTCTATGTTCAAAAGATCGGATGCGCCGGCATCCGGTTTTTTGTTAATTTATAACAAAAATGCTTCTCGAAAATTTACGAAAAAACATATGGACATTTTAAAGATGGTATTTTATAATGAATACAACATCGAAAAAATACGAAATTTTGATGACTGATGTAGATTCTAACGTTTTGATAAGAGTACATCAGGGGTATAGGGAGGAAATATGAGAAACAATTTTACAGCTAAAAAAAGACCTGTAGCATTCTTAACAGCAATACTCATGTTTGTAATGACAGTAATCAGTGTTATTACACCGGAAATGCTTGTACATGCAGCAGGCAAAACACTTATTATTCATTATGGTGGAAGAACAGATGACAAGTATGAAGGCTGGAATCTGTGGTTATGGGAAGAAGGAAGAGAAGGACAGCAGGTAGATTTTACAGATACTGATGATTTTGGTCAGGTAGCTGTATATCAGACAAACCGTACACCTGCAAAAATTGGATTTATTGTAAGACTTAATAACTGGGAAGCAAAGGATTTCGAATCAGACAGATTTGCACAGATGGATGGCGATGTTACAGAAATCTGGATTACAAGCGGTCAGGAAGAATTTGCAACAGAGGCTCCGGCAGGTGCACAAAGTTATGATATTAAAGCTCTTGAAGAGGCAAGACTCAATGTCTATAACGAAGCTGATGCCACAAAGATAAATGTACATTATTATAACTTTGAAAAGAAATATTCAGAGGATCTTGTTGAAGCTTATGCATGGCCCGGAAATGAAGTAGGCGGTGGATATCCACTTGCAGAAACTGATGATTTTGGTGCGCTTTTTAAGGTAGGACTTAAGCTTAAGGAGGGTGTCACAACAGCAGGAGTAAAGGTAATTCAGGATTCAAATGCTGATACAGCGCTTGAGTATGAAATTGATCTTACAAAAGCAGTAGATAATACAATAGATGTATATATCGTAGAAGGAAATCCTGTGTTATGGTATAATGTAGATGAAGTAGTTTATGAACCTGTTATTTCTGAGGCATATTTTGCAGAGGATTCAAGCAAAAAGATTTATATGACATTATCTCGTATGCCAGGCAAGGTAGAAGATATTGCAAAGCTTGCAGAAGTAACAGACGAGGATGGTACACAGTACGCCGTTACATCAGCTGAAAGCGAAGATGGACGTCTGGTACTCTTAACTTTAGAGGAGGAACTTAAATTGTCAAAATCTTATAATGTAAATATGGATGGTTATCAGGGAGCACCTGTAGCAATGAACAAGATTCTTGGTTCCGCATACTTTGACGATGAGATGTCATATGATGGAGATGACCTTGGTGCAGTATACACAAAGGATAAGACTACTTTTAAGGTATGGGCACCAACAGCAACCGATGTAAAGCTTAACCTTTATGAGCAGGGTGATGGAGATAATCTTATCGAGACTATTGATATGACTGCAGAGGATAAGGGTGTATGGAAGGCTGAAAAGACTGGTGACTTAAATGGTGTTTACTACACATACACAGTAAAAATCGGAAATAAATCAAATGAAACTGTTGACCTTTATGCAAGAACAACAGGTGTAAATGGTGACAGAGGTATGGTAGTTGATTTGGCTGCTACTAATCCTGAAGGTTTTGAGAATGATGTAAGACCTGAATTTTCAAATCCTACAGATGCTGTTATCTATGAAATACATGTAAGAGACCTTTCATCAGATGAGAGCTCAGGCATTAAGAATGTAGGTAAGTTCCTTGGATTTACAGAAGTGGGAACAACTAATGGACAGGGAGAGTCTACAGGTATTGACCATATCAAGGATCTTGGTATAACTCATGTGCAGATCCTTCCAATGTATGATTATGCAACAGTAGATGAGTCAAAGCTTGATACAGAGCAGTTTAACTGGGGTTATGATCCAAAGAACTACAATACACCTGAAGGTTCATACAGTACAGATCCATATCATGGAGAAGTTCGTGTTAAGGAAATGAAGCAGATGATTCAGGCATTCCATGAAAATGGTCTTCGCGTAAACATGGACGTAGTATTTAACCATACTTTCAGTGCAGAGCAGTCATGGTTCCAGAAGACAGTACCTGATTACTATTACAGAAAAAATGGTGAAAACTTTACAAATGGTTCAGGCTGTGGTAATGAAACAGCTTCTGAAAGAGCCATGGTTAGAAAATATATTGTTGATTCAGTAGTTTACTGGGCAAAGGAATATCATATTGACGGATTCAGATTTGACCTTATGGCTGTTCATGATAAAGAAACAATGAGAGCCGTAAGAGCAGCACTTGACGAGATAGATCCTTCAATCATGGTATATGGCGAGGGCTGGACAGGTGGAGAGTCAGGTCTTTCATCTGCAGAGCAGTCATTAAAGGCAAGTATTTATCAGGTAGAGCGTGTTGGTGCGTTTAGTGATGATATCAGAGATGGTATCAGAGGTAATGTATTTGATGCAGTTGACAGAGGATTTGTCAATGGAAAAGATGGTATGGAAGAAAGTATCAAATTTAGTGTTGTAGGTGCTGTGCCACATCCACAGGTAGTACTTACAAAGAACGAAAAGGGTACTAAGAGCTGGGCCGGTTCTCCGATACAGAGTATCAACTATGCATCATGCCATGATAACCTTACATTATGGGATAAGATAGCTACATCAAATCCTGAAGACAGTGAAGCTGACAGAATTAAGATGAATATGTTAAGTAGTGCTATTGTACTTACTTCACAGGGTGTACCATTCATGCAGGCAGGTGAGGAAATGCTTCGTACAAAGCCATCAACTACTATCGAAGGTGGATTTGATGAGAACAGCTACACATCTCCTGATTCAACAAACAGCATTAAGTGGGGCAACAAGGGTAATGTAAAGAATGTATATGAATACTACAAGGGACTCATTGCATTTAGAAAAGCTCATCCTGCACTTCGTATGACAACAGCAGTAGAGGTTCAGAATAATATTGAGTTTATTAGCGGAATTGATTCAAATGTAGTAGCATACACAATATCTAATAATGCAAATGGAGATAATGCAAGTAAAATAGCTGTTATTTTCAATGCAAGAAAAGAGGCTACAGAGATAACTCTTCCTGCAGGTTCATGGGATATCTGTGTAAATGATAAATACGCAGGAACAGGTTCACTTGGTACAGTAGAAGGAAAAGTTACAGTAGAGCCAATATCTGCACTTGTACTTGTACAGGGCGATAATACTATTGTTAAGGCTGAAGTACCAAAGGATAACAGCAATATATCTGTGACAGCTAATGAAGACAATAATGCTGATAAGCAGACAGTCAGCAAAAAGCCTGTTGTTGTAGGTGTAACAGCAGTAGCTGTAGCAGCAATTGCAGCAGCAGCAATCGTACTTTTCAGACGTAAGAAAAAATAATATTGATTGTGAATAGTTACGAATATAACAGTACACCGGAATTTACTATGGAGAGTTACAGTTAATGTTAAAAAATTGACATTTACAGTTAAAAAGGATATAATAATTTTTAACGGAGAGAAAAGGTCAGAAAAGCACTTTTCAAAACGTGTATGAAAAAAGCAAATCGATAAAAAGAATTATGGAGGTTTGGATTTATGTTAGTATCAGCTACAGAAATGCTCAAAAAAGCAAAAGAAGGTCACTATGCAGTAGGTCAGTTCAACATCAACAACCTTGAGTGGACAAAGGCTATTTTACAGACAGCACAGGAGTTAAACAGCCCTGTAATCCTTGGTGTATCTGAGGGTGCTGGAAAATACATGACAGGCTTTGAAACTGTTGCAGCAATGGTTAAAGCTATGGATGAGTCATTAGGAATCACAGTTCCTGTTGCATTACATCTTGATCATGGTACATATGACGGATGTTACAAATGCATCAAAGCAGGATTTACTTCAATCATGTTTGATGGTTCTCATTATGCAATCGAAGAGAACATTGATAAGACAAAGGAACTCGTTGCAGTAGCTCACGCTATGGGAATGTCTATCGAAGCAGAAGTTGGTTCTATCGGTGGAGAAGAAGATGGTGTTGTAGGTATGGGCGAGTGCGCTAACCCTGACGAGTGCAAGGCTATTGCTGATCTTGGTGTAGATATGCTTGCAGCTGGTATTGGAAATATCCACGGAAAATATCCGGAAAACTGGGCAGGACTTAGCTTTGAGACTCTTGATGCTATTCAGCAGAAGACAGGTGTTATGCCTTTAGTTCTTCACGGTGGTACAGGTATCCCTGCTGATATGATTAAGAAGGCAATTGATCTTGGTGTATCTAAGATTAACGTTAACACAGAGTGCCAGCTTGCATTCCAGGAAGCTACACGTAAGTATGTAGAAGCCGGAAAGGACTTAGAGGGTAAAGGATTTGATCCTCGTAAGCTCTTAGCTCCAGGTGCAGAAGCAATCAAGGCTACAGTAAAAGAGAAGATGGAATTATTCGGATCTGTAGGTAAGGCATAAATAAAAGCTTTATAATAAACAAAAAATGCATTTGTGGAAACACAAATGCATTTTTTTGTTTACACAATATGAAATTGCGATAGCTTTTGTTTCTAAATCTGTCGGGTTTTTAGTGCTGCTTCGACAAGACCTTTGAATAATGGGTGTGGTCTGTTTGGTCGGCTCTTAAGTTCAGGATGAGCCTGTGTGCCTATAAAGAATGGATGATCTTTGAGCTCAATCATTTCAACAATTCTTCCATCCGGGGAAAGACCGGACAGAGTCATATCATTCTCCTGAAGAACTGCGCGGTAGTCATTATTTACTTCATAGCGATGTCTGTGACGTTCTTCTATTTCATCAGCTCCATATAATTTGTTTGCAAGTGAATCAGGTGCAAGCCTGCATTTATATGAACCGAGTCTTAATGTACCACCAATGTCTTCGACACCATTTTGATCCGGCATAAGTGCAATTACAGGATGAGTTGTATTTGGAGCAAGTTCAATACTGTGTGCATCTTCATATCCGACAACATTTCTTGCATATTCTACGATAGACAGCTGCATTCCAAGACTTTTCGATATAATCCGATGCGGCGATAACATCCTTATCACGGATATCATCAAAATCTATAAGATTAAGCGCAGCATCAAGTTCTCTTATGATTAAAGCGGCAAAATCTTCATTGAAAACTTCGCTC
>JAFPAQ010000111.1 GCA_017424235.1 Lachnospiraceae bacterium
AATCCTTTGGGGGAAGAGTCATCTATGAGATGTCAAAGAAGTTTAAGGAGCTTGATAAGCACAGACTTGTGCACTATGAAGGAATAGTGCATGACAGACGCTACAATGCCACAAGTGATATGGAAAGCCAGATGTATCCAAGTGTTGCAGCTATTGAGAAGTTTCTTGAAGAAAATAAAGAAAAGCCATTTATATGCTGTGAATATACACATGCAATGGGCAATTCCTGTGGAGGCATGCATAAATACACAGATCTTACAGATCGTGAGCCAAGATATCAGGGCGGATTTATATGGGACTATGTAGATCAGTCTATATATAAAAAGGACAGATATGGAAATGAATTTCTTGCATACGGCGGAGATTTTGGTGACAGACCCTGTGACTATAATTTTAGTGGAAATGGTATCGTATATGGTGGAGAGCGCGATGAATCTCCAAAGATGCAGGAGGTTAAATTCAACTATCAGAATATAAGTGTAGAATTTGGAGATAATGACATTACTGTCATAAATAAGAATCTTTTTGTAAATACAGACAAATATAACTGTGTGGCAATCCTTTTAAAAAATGGACTTGCAGTCAGCCAAAAAACACTTGATATTAAGGTTGCTCCACTAAAAAAGGAAGTATTTAAGCTTCCTTTCGCAGATATTCTTTTGTCTGATAAGATTAAAGAAGATGAGTATGCTCTTACAATTTCCTTCAGGCTTAAGGAAAATACCCGTTGGGCAAACGCCGGTCATGAGGTTGCGTTTGGACAGAAGGTATACACAAAGAAGGTAAATGTAAATGCACCTTTAAGTGGTAAAAAGCTTCCATTTGAAGTAACCTATGGAAAGCTCAATGTAGGTGTTAAGGGTGAAGACTTTGAGGTATTGTTCTCAGCATCTAACCCTGGTCTGTCATCATACAAATACGGTGGAAGGGAAATGATAGAGAAAATCCCTATGCCAAATTTCTGGAGAGCACCTATAGACAATGATAATGGGAACTGTATGCCTCAGAAATACGCTCAGTGGAAAATCGCAAGTATGTATGTCACACATAAGACAGCAGGAATGTTTGACAGTGCCCCTGTAAGCTATGAGAAGAAGGAAGACTATATGAGAGTTGTTCTCAAGTACAGAATGCCGACTACCCCTGCAAGCGGCTGTGAGGTTGCATATGATGTGTACGGAGATGGAACAGTAGTTGTTCATATGGCTTATGATGTGGTAAAAGAGCTTGGAGATATGCCTGAGTTTGGTATGATGATGAAGATAAGTGCTGATTATGACAGACTCGAGTGGTATGGTCTTGGACCAAAAGAAACCTATGCAGACCGTAAAAAAGGAGCAAAGCTTGGTATTTATCACAACAAGGTGGCAGATAATATGGCGCAGTATCTGGTGCCTCAGGAGTGTGGAAATAAGGAGCAGGTAAGATGGGCAAAGGTAACTGACGCAAAAGGAAGAGGACTTATGTTTGCAGGAGATGAGATGTGTTTCAGCGCACTTCCATATACACCTCATGAGATGGAAAATGCAATGCATAGTTATGAGCTGCCACAGGTACACTATACTGTAATAAGAGCAAGTCTTGCACAGATGGGTGTAGGTGGAGATGACAGCTGGGGAGCACCGGTGCATCCGGAATACCACATACAGACAGGAGACAGACTTGAATTTAGTTTTGCCTTTAAAGGGATATAGTGAAACTGTGATACCGGACATTTATTACATGAGGAGAGCGTAATGATCAATATTACTTTGCCGGATAAGGTAAAATATATAATAGACAGATTAGAAGATGCAGGGTATGAGGCTTATGCGGTAGGAGGCTGCGTAAGAGACTGTGTACTTGGGAGAATCCCTAATGACTGGGACATCACTACCTCTGCCACGCCTGTTCAGGTAAAAGAGATTTTCAAACGTACAATAGATACAGGAATCCAGCATGGCACAGTAACTGTCATGCTGGAAAAGGAAGGCTTTGAGGTCACCACCTACAGAATAGACGGCGAATATGAGGACAGCAGACATCCAAAGGAGGTAATATTTACTTCAAATCTGGTAGAGGACTTAAAACGAAGGGATTTTACCATCAATGCTATGGCTTACAATGACAGAAGCGGTATTGTTGATGTATTTGGTGGTGTTGATGACCTTAACAATAAAGTCATAAGCTGTGTCGGGATTGCAGAGGAAAGATTTACTGAAGATGCATTAAGAATGTTAAGGGCAGTTAGATTTTCTGCACAGCTTGGATTTAGTATTGATAAAGCGACTCAGGCTGCAATAATAAAGCTTGCTCCAAATCTTTCACATATAAGTGCTGAACGGATACAGACAGAGCTTGTAAAGCTGTTGGTGTCGCCCAATCCTGATTTTATGAGGGTAGCATATGAGCTTGGCATAACTAAAATAGTTCTTCCCGAGCTTGATAAAGCCTTTGAGACTGCACAGAACAATCCACACCATATATATAATGTGGGTGAGCATATGATGCATGTTCTTACCAATATAAGAGATGATAAGGCGCTTAGAATAGCAGCACTGCTCCATGATATAGGCAAGCCCGACACAAAGACAACTGATGACAAGGGAATAGACCATTTTCATGGTCATGCCCAGGTTGGAGAAAAAATGTCTGAAAAGATACTTCGCAGACTTAAATTTGACACTGACACCATAACGAAGGTAAAAAAATATGTGCTGTATCATGACTATGATATTAATACCAATCCAAAAGCTGTCAGACGTGCCATAAATAAAATAGGCGAGGAATATTTTGGTCAGATACTGGAAATAAAACGTGCCGATGCACTTGGTCAGAGTGATTATAAAATTCAGGAAAAAATGGATACACTTGATACACTTGAAGAAATATATAAGGAAATATTGGAAAAAAATCAGTGCGTATCGTTGAAATCACTTGCAATAACAGGTAATGACCTTCTTCAGATGGGTATACCTAAAGGAAAACAGATAGGTGATATTTTAAAGGCTTTGCTTGAGGATGTACTTCAGACGCCTGAAAACAACAACAAAAATTATCTGATATCACAGGTTAAAGAATTGTATATAAATAAATAAGAATAAATTATACCCCTTTCACATAAGATAGATTAACTGTAGCCGTATGTGAAGGGGGTATTTTTATGAATGACAAATCACTTAACGTTTTGGAACATTATGATATATCTGTAAACAAAACTTTTAAGGGCAGAGGGACTATAATATGTGAAACAGACGCAGGTAAGTTTGTTTTAAAGGAGTATAAAGGAAAAACTGAAAAGCTTGAGCTTTTAGACAGACTTCAAAAGGGTATAAACCCTGTGGTTAAAACTGACAGCATTGTCAGAAGTAAGGAAGGAGAGCTTTATGTAAAAGAAAATGATAATAATGTGTATATATTAAAGCAACATATTGAAGGACGGGAATGTAATTACAAAAGTGAAGAAGATATTGAAGCTGCCTTCAGGGTAATGGCACAATTACATATGACTTTTAGGGACATGTATAATATCCGCAATGATACAGGGCAGTATCAGCTCCCAATATTTTATTATGCCATGGAGATGCAGAGGCATACAACAGAATGCACACATATTCGCAATTATCTGAAAAAGCTTAAGATAAAAAATGATTTTGAGCGTTTGCTGTTAAGGGAATATGATTACTTTTTGGATAAGGCAGTCAGTGTTACCCAAAGAGCATTAGCACAGTCAAAGGAGCAGTATGAGGAATATGTACTGGCAAATGGATTTTACTGTCATGGAGATTTTCAGTATCATAATATACTGTTTACCTTAGATAATGAATCCCAAAGAGGACGAAATGGCAGACAAAGTGCTAACTGTGCAGTGATAAATTTTGAACATTTTGCCAAGGATACAGGAGTAAGAGACATTTATCTGTTGTTAAGAAAGATATGTGAAAAAAATGACTGGTCAATACAAAAAGGATATCAGATGCTGGATGCGTATCAAAATATAAGACCATTAAACGATATGGAATGGAACAGTCTGTTGCTTAGAATGGAGTATCCTGAGAAATTCTGGAAAATTGCCAATTTTTATTATAACTCCAGAAAGTCATGGATATCAGAGCGCAACTATGAAAAGCTTGAAAAACTGATATGCCAGGAGAAAAATAAAGAGCAGTTTATAAGAAAAATATTTTACTGAGGATAAAAGTTATCCACACATATCCACATAATTATACACAATAATGTGGATAAATATGTGGATATGTGTGGAAAGTTTTACAAAAATTTTATGATATGCAAAAAGGTTGATATTTACATAAAAAAAAATTATAATTAATACTAATGAATTTTTTGAGGATAAACAAGGTTATGGATTGTAAAAGGACCAAAGGAATTAATAACAGTATTTTAAATATACTGATAGCTGTATTTATGTTTTTGGCAGGAGCTGCCACAATTTCAGGCTGTAGTATTAACAATGGGGCAGTAAATGACCAATCAGATGCTTACGCTGATACTGCCTCAAATACAGAATATCAGTCAACGGTAGGAATATATGATTCAGAGGATACAGCACTTGTAGTGAAAAAGGATTACGAAGCCTGTACGATACAGTTTCAGAATATAGGTACTTCAAGGAGATATACACTAAACTTTGACGGTGTTACTCAGGCTTATGACAAATATGATCAGGCAGTCTCATTACAGCAGATAGAAGAAGGAAGTATAGTAACTGCGCGATTTTATAAGCCCAAAAAGCTGCTTACCTATGTTAAGGTCTATGATGACTGTCTTAATCTTAATGAGATAAGCGGCTATGGAATTGATCTTAAGAAGGGAACGTTGACAGTAGGAGATGGTGTCTATAATATAAGCGGACATGTTGTAGTTACCTCTGATGGAAAAGAAGTGGATCTTATGGATGTAAATCCAATGGATGTTCTGAGTGTGTGGGGTTACAAAAACATGATTTATGCCATAAATATAAAGCATGGACATGGATATTTGAGACTTTTGAATAATACATATTTTACCGGTGGCTGGCTTGAGGTTGGGGACAGAGTGATCAGTAAAATAACAGAGGACATGCTGGTGGTAGTTCCGGAGGGAACCTTTAATGTAACTGCAAGTAATAAGGGAAGCAGCGTAACCCAGCAGATAACCTTTCCAAGAAATGAAGAGCTTGCATGGAATCTGGGAGAAGTGGAAATAACTGTAGTACAAAAAGGAGTAATAATTTTTACTGTTTCTCCGGCAAATGCAAAGGTTACGATTGATGGCAAACAGATAGATATATCAAAACCTGTTGAATTAGAGTATGGTCTTCATCAGATGCGTATTACTGCTGAGGGTTATGACTCTCTTGGGCAGTATATAAAGATAGCAGAGCCTTCAGCAAACATTGATGTTGAGCTTGAAAAGGCACAAGAGGAAGAAAAACAGGAGGAATCAAGTGAAACTCTTGAAAACAGTGATTCTTCAGATGAAAACAGTGGCAGCACAAAGAAAAAAACACAGTATAACAAACCGGATGATTCAGAAGAAGCTTCCAGTGAAAACTCCTCAAAAGAAGATAAAAAGGAGACAGAAAGCGAGTCATCTGAGAGAGAGAGTTCTACATCTGTAGTTTCGTCTTCATCAAAGTATAAGGTGCATATAGATGCTCCGTCGGGAGTAGAGGCATATCTGGATGGAAATTATCTTGGAATAACACCTCTTGAATTTGACAAGGTACCGGGAAACTATGTTGTGACACTCAGAAAGACAGGATGTCAGACCAGAAGTTATACTATTCAGTTAGATGAGGAAAAGAAGGATGTAAATTATTCGTTTGCCCAACTTACAGAAATAAGTGAATAAATAGTTAACATATATGTCCGATAATTCATTTTGAAGGGGAAAAGCTTAATTTTTCAACATTTTTCTTGACAAAACAGCCTTTTTCCAATATAACTAGTATAGGCGTTTTTTAGAGACGTTTCTTATAACTTTATTCTAAGAAACCGATAATTAAGAAAAAATCATAATGATAATAAGAGGAGGAGTTCACTATGAACAAAACAGAATTAGTTACAGCTATGGCAGAGTACGCAGAGATGACAAAGAAAGATGCTGAGAGAGCTTTAACAGCTTTTACAGAGGTTGTTTCAAAAGAATTAAGAAACGGTGGATCAGTTCAGTTAGTAGGCTTTGGTACATTTGAAGTAACTGAGAGAAAAGAAAGAGAAGGAAGAAATCCTCAGACAGGTGAGACAATGAAGATCGCTGCTTCAAAGGCTCCAAAATTCAAGCCAGGTAAGGCATTAAAGGATGAGGTTAACAGATAATAGTTCCTTATAAAAAGAAACCAACTGACTTATCAGTTGGTTTTTTCGCTTTATAGGAAATTACTATAAAGCAAAAAACTCCGTGAGGGTGCAGTTATAAAAGAAAGCAAGGTGATTAAAATGAGACTTGATAAATATCTTAAGGTATCGCGACTTATCAAAAGACGTACAGTAGCCAATGAGGCATGTGATGCGGGCAGAGTACTTATAAATGACAAACCTGCAAAGGCATCTGCAAATGTAAAGGTCGGAGATATTCTTACCATACAGTTTGGCAATAAAGACGTTCGCGTAGAGATACTTGATGTGCAGGAAACTGTTAAGAAGGACGATGCAAAAGAGCTGTTTAAATATCTTTAACTACAAAACATAATAATTTCCACAAAGGAATATATATTAATATATGCACTTTGGGAGATGAACGGAATTGGAAGAATTATATATAAATCATAATACATCAAAAGCTGCCTCACAGTCAGTGCATCGTATAAGCATTGAAAAACGTCAGGGATGTAAAATCACCGGTGTTATAGAGATATGCTCATTTAATGAGAATATAGTGCTTTTGGAAACTGTTGAAGGGATGCTTGCCTTGAAGGGAAATGATTTTCATGTTACGAGGCTTGATCTTGATAAAGGTGAAGCGGATATTGATGGGAGAATAGATGCCCTTCAGTATTCTGATAAGACCTCGGTTGCCAAAAGGGGAGAAAGTCTGCTTGCGAGGTTATTTGGATGAGTTATACCATTATAACGGAGATGTATTTTTGGCTGGTATGCGTTGTTACAGGTATACTTATGACATTTGCGTATGACTGTCTTATTCTTTTGAGGCATATTTTCAGGCACAGCCGGTTGTGGGTTGATATTGAGGATGTGATTTATTGGATAATAAGTTTTTTTGCAAGCTTTGTTGTGCTTTATTATGAAAATGACGGGATAATAAGATTCGTTGCAGTTCTGGGTGCAGCAGTTGGCATGCTTATTTACAGGTTTACTGTTGGAAGATTTTTTGTTAAAACAGGACTTTGGATATATGATAATATAATAGTAAGACTGTTTAGGCTTTTAAAACGGATAAAGTCGGGTTTACATAAGAGAATATTATGCGTAAACTGCATAATTACTAAGTTTTTTCGGCGATATGTAAAAAAAATAATACATGGAAAATACTTATTGACTCGAACTTTAATTGATTATAAAATTAAGTTTAACGAAAAAAAGCAAAAAAATAAGTAATATGAAATATAGCCTTAAAATGTATTTTGGAGAGAAAGGAGGAGTTTTATGGCAGCACGAAGAGCAGGTTCATATAGAAAAAAAATCAGAAGTAAGACTCCGGAATTTCTCCGAAGTAAAAATGAGAATCGTTTAGGTATGACAATATCTGCAATTGCAATTACATTTATGATAGTAGTTGTAGGTGTCAATTCAGTTTCCATGTTTCAAAAAGAGGCAAAGTATGCTGCAAGGGAGCAGGAGCTTCGTACCATGATAGAGCAGGAGAGCAAACGGACTGAACAGCTCAATGAATTTAAGACCTATACAAAGACCAAGAAGTATGCAGAAGAAGTTGCAAAGGACAAGCTTGGACTTGTTTACGAAAACGAAATATTATTTCAGGAAGTCGAATAAGCAAAAAAAAATTTGTGATTAAATGACTTGCTTTGACAAAAAAATTAAGTACCCCCTATTATACTGATAATGTAATGGTTTAGATGTCAATCGGTATAATAGGGGGTATATATGTTAAACAGAAAAACACTTTTTAAAAGTAAATCCGAAAAAACTCCTATAATTGAGAGTTGTCTTTTTTCACAATATAGTAAGCAGAAGCTTAAGTGCATATCAGAAACATATCATGAGCTTGCAGGGCTTTATAAGAATATTCCGGTAAATAGTACATTTGGACAAAGAGAAGAATATCTGCGCTATATGCAGATGAATGAGACCAGGCAGTTGTTTTCAAAAAATCTGGAGGAAATATCAGATGCTGTATCAGATGTGGCTGATACCATGATACAGGTCACTTTGCCTGTCGAACACAAAAGGCGTATGCTAGTGCGTTTTCTGCGTAAGCATGGAGTAGTAGTCAGAGATGTAGTGTTTATGGATGGCGTCGGATGTAAGGGGAATTTTGTTGATGATAATGGCAAAAATTCATATTTTGATAACCGGATAAGTATATGTGCCCGTCTTATCAAGGGATATATTTTGTCAGCAAATGAGCTTGCAGGACTTTTATCTGATTTTTTTGACAGAAGGCTTGTAGTGTCCTTAGATGGTGCAAGGACATTATCGAGATATTATAATACACTTATATTTGAAGATGAACCAAAATATACCATGCTGAGTGCAGTATCACGTGCTGTTAAAGAAGGTGAAAAAATATCAGGGGACAATTTTTCCATAGAGGAGTATAATCAGAATCAGATGATAATGATGGTGGCTGACGGAATGGGAAGTGGAGAACAGGCATGTAATGACAGTCAGTCAGTGATAGAATTTATGGAACGTTTTCTTGAGGCCGGTTTTGGAAAGGAGAAGGCTGTAGAGATGGTAAATAATGCTTTTGTATCCCAAAACGAATGCTGTAATTTGACAACTCTTGATATATGTTCTATAAATATGCTTACAGGAGAAGCTGATTTTATAAAGGCCGGAGCTGCACAAAGCTATATAAAACGTGGCGAAGAAATAATAGAAATAGATACAGGCACTCTTCCGATAGGAAGCATGAGCGAGTTAGGTATTCTTACTACAAGCTTAAGACTGTTTGAAGCAGATATGGTAATAATGCTTTCAGATGGGGTACGGGATGCGATAGAATTAAATGATGCTGATATAAAAAATATTATATCCAAGTGCCGGTATGATAATCCAAAGGAATTTTCAGAATACCTTTTGCATTATGCAATAAACTGTAACAAGGGAAGAGTTCATGATGATATGACAATACTTGTGACCAGACTTGCAAGGGTTGGCTGATAAGGGAGCACATATGATAAAAAAAGTTATTAATTACATAAAAAAAGAGAATATGTTTGAACCTGACGATTTGGTAGTTGCGGGAGTATCAGGTGGGGCAGACTCTGTCTGCCTTCTTTTCATGTTGCTTGAGATACAAAGGATAATTCCAATAGATATACGTGTGGTTCATATAAATCATATGATAAGAAGTGATGCCATGCAGGACGCACAATATGTTGAACAGCTATGCAAACAAAATAACCTGCCCTTTAAGCTGGTAGAGGCAGATGTTGAAGAAATAGCTCAAAAAGAGCATATATCAACAGAGGAAGCGGGAAGAAATGTAAGATATAATGCGTTTTATGAGGTATTGAGAGAAAACACTGATTTGTCAAGAAAAGGAAAGATTGCAATAGCACACAATAAAAATGACTGCTGTGAGACCTTTTTATTTAATCTGTTAAGGGGCAGCTCTCTTAAGGGGCTTTCGGGTATAAGACCTGTAAGAGACATAATAGTAAGACCGCTTATGTGCCTTGAAAGATGTGAGATAGAGGATTATCTATACAAAAATAATATTCATTTTTGTATAGACAGCACAAATCTGGAGGATAATTACACAAGAAACCGCATACGTCATCACATACTTGAAACTGCCACAAAAGAGATAAGCCCACAGGCAGTAGAACACATCAGTTATGCCTGTGAGAGGATAAATGAGGCATATGAATTTATTATTGACCAGGCACAGGCAGAATATTCAAGCTGTGTTACACAAAATAACGAAAGCATAAAAATAAATAAACAGTATTTTGATACTATTCACAATACATTAAAGGGATATGTGCTTATGCTCGCACTTTCAAAGGCAGCAGGAAGGTCAAAGGATATAGAGGCAGTGCATATAAGACAGCTTCAAAAGCTTATGGAGGCTCAAAGCGGAAAACAGACAGACCTGCCTTATGGTCTTTATGCATCGCGTGAGTATGATGGAATAGAAATAAAGAAAAAAGACATAAATAAGACCTCAAATGAAGATAATAATATAAATGATGAACAGATAGTGATAGACAGGAAGCAGCTTGAAAAAATTATGTCCGGTGAAAAGGTTAATATAGAACTGGATGACAACAAAATATTGCAAATTTCTGCAATAAATAAAAAAACTTTACAAAATATTCCACAAA
The DNA here is from genome assembly GCA_017424235.1 of Lachnospiraceae bacterium. Lineage (GTDB taxonomy): Bacteria > Bacillota > Clostridia > Lachnospirales > Lachnospiraceae > COE1. The sequence goes on from JAFPAQ010000111.1 coordinate 10,457, forward strand.
AAAAGTATACTAAACTATTTGATTATGATAAAATAAAGGGTAATGTGATAGTTAGAAAACGTATGCAGGGAGATTTTCTCACAATAAATGAACAGAATCAGAGAAAAACACTTAAATCTTATTTTGTTGATAAAAAGATTCCCAGGGAAGAAAGATCCTGTATATGGCTGGTAGCAGAAAAAAGTCACATACTATGGATAATAGGTGACAGAATAAGCAACTATTACAAAATAGATAATAATACAAAGAATATATTGTCTTTTAATATTATTAAGAAATAAGGGGGAATTTGAGATTGAAAGAAGTAATAAAAGTGATGATGACTGAGCAGGAAATAGATGCAAGGGTCAGACAGATTGGTGAACAGATATCAAAGGACTATGCCGGACAGGAGGTACATCTGGTATGCGTACTTAAGGGCGGCAGCTTTTTTATGTGTGAACTGGCAAAACGTATCACAATACCTGTGAGTTTTGACTTTATGTCAGTATCAAGCTATGGTGGAGATACCAAGTCAAGTGGTATGGTCAGAATAGTAAAGGATCTTGATGAGCCGCTTGAAGGCAAGAATGTTATTGTTGTTGAGGATATCATTGATTCCGGAAGGACTCTAAGCTACCTGTTGGAGCTTTTTGGACAGCGTAAGCCAAAGAGTATATCCTTATGTACTCTTCTTGATAAACCGGACAGACGAGTTGTTGATGTCAAGGTGGACTATACAGGATTTAACATTCCTGATGAATTTGTTGTCGGTTTTGGACTTGACTATGACCAGAGATACAGAAATCTTCCATACATTGGCACAGTAGAGTTTGTAGAGGAGTAAAAAATAATCTGAAAAATATATAAGTATTAGCTGTATGACAGCAGAATGTGAGGCTAAATTGGGAAAAAGTACTAGAAGTTTTAATTTGACCATGATTGTCATAGTACTTCTTGTTGGCATAATGATATGGTTCAGTATGCAAAGTGAAGTAGATGATAATTATACTATGGGTGATTTTAGAACACAGCTGGAAAATGGAAGTATATTGGCTGTGGAGATACGCCCTAATTCGCAGGTGCCGACCGGTACATTGCATATAACCATTAAAAATGAACCTGTAAAGAAGCTGTATGTATCTAATGTAGAAGATGTACAGCAACTGTTAGAGCAGTATAATATCGATCCTGTTGTACATGATGTGCCCAAGGAAAATACTTTTGTTACACAGCTTCTGCCAATAATCATGATAGTTGTGGTAATGGTTTTAATGTTCAGTATGATAAATGCACAGAATGCCAGCAACAGCGGCGGCGGCAAAATGATGAACTTTGGAAAGAGCCGCGCACGTATGACTACAGGCGGCGAAAAGACGCTCAAGGATGTAGCAGGACTTCAGGAGGAAAAGGAAGATCTTGAGGAGATAGTTGACTTTTTAAAAGATCCTGCAAAATACACAAGAGTAGGTGCAAGAATACCTAAGGGTGTACTTTTAGAGGGTGCTCCCGGTACAGGTAAAACACTTCTTGCAAAGGCAGTTGCGGGAGAGGCACATGTTCCTTTCTTCTCAATATCAGGTTCTGACTTTGTGGAAATGTTTGTAGGTGTAGGTGCATCAAGAGTAAGAGACCTTTTTGCAGAAGCAAAGAAAAATGCACCCTGTATCATTTTTATTGATGAGATTGATGCTGTGGCAAGACGAAGAGGTACAGGTATGGGAGGCGGTCATGATGAACGTGAGCAGACTCTTAACCAGTTGCTTGTTGAGATGGACGGTTTTGGCGTAAATGAAGGAATAATTGTCATGGCAGCTACAAACCGAGTGGATATACTTGACCCTGCGATATTAAGACCGGGACGTTTTGACCGCAAGATAACAGTAGCCCGTCCTGATGTAAAGGGAAGGGAAGAAATACTTGGTGTACATGCAAAGAATAAACCTATGGCAGAGGATGTTGACTTAAAGCAGGTTGCTCAGACAACGGCGGGATTTACGGGAGCTGATCTTGAAAATCTTTTGAATGAATCAGCTATTCAGGCTGCCAAGGAAAATAGAGCTTATATTGTTCAGGAGGATATTCGCAAGTCGTTTATCAAGGTAGGAATAGGTACAGAAAAGAAGAGCCGTATCATATCTGAGAAAGAGCAGAGGATCACAGCTTACCACGAGGCTGGTCATGCGATATTATTCCATGTACTTCCTGATGTGGGACCTGTTTATACAGTTTCTATCATTCCTACAGGACTTGGGGCAGCAGGATACACAATGCCACTTCCTGAAAATGATGAGATGTTCAATACCAAGGGCAAGATGCTTCAGGATATCATGGTTTCCCTGGGTGGACGTATTGCTGAGGAGATAATATTTGATGACATTACCACAGGTGCTTCAAGTGATATAAAGAAGGCTACAAAGGTAGCAAAAGCAATGGTAACAAAATTCGGATTCTCAGAAAATATTGGTGTTATCAATTATGATGAAGATGATAATGAGGTATTTATAGGACGTGACCTTGCTCATACAAGAAGTCATTCGGAGGCAGTTGCAAGTGCAATTGATGAGGAAGTAAAAGCCATAATTGATGATTGCTATGAAAAGGCAAAGGAAATCATTGAAGAGCATGAGGATGTTTTACATGCCTGTGCAAAGCTCCTTCTTGAAAAGGAAAAGATAAACAGAGAAGAATTTGAAGCTTTGTTTAAAGACAAAGATGTAACTGTAGATTTAAATAAATAGTGACATTAAGGAAAAAGGCTGAAAATCAAGCCTTTTTCTTTTGCGTATATAATGTCCGGGCGCAAAATATATATGATTTATATAAATATTCAAATAGAGTTTTGGAATATATTGGCAGAGTGAAAAAAGTCTATTAGTAAAAATGCACAAAAAGTATTGTCGAATATTGTAAAATTTGTTATCCTTATGTATGGACTTTAAGAGATAAAGTGATATAATAACTACTTGTAACCCCCCCAATATATTATATAGTTTTTTGCTATACCCCATAAGAAAGAAATACCTTCTCTAAAAGAGACAGCACGTAACGGCTGTCTTTTTTACGTTATAGGCAAATATTATTTATTATAGAAATTGTTAACGATATATAAAACAGGGTTGACAATAAGAAAGAAAAATTGTAAACTCATAATGGACAATATAGTTAACAATTAGGAGAAGAGGTTATTTTACACATGGAAACAAATTCAACAATGAAAAAAGAAAGCAATGAAAACTCGATTAGAAATACCAAGGTGATAGCAATCATCGGACTTATGACAGCACTTACCTGTATAATGGGTCCATTGTCATTGCCTTTGCCATTCAGCCCGGTACCTATTTCATTAACAAATCTGGCAATCTACTTTACGATATACATTCTTGGTACAAAGCGTGGCACTATAAGCTATATTATTTATCTGCTTATTGGTTTTGCAGGACTCCCGGTATTTTCGGCATTTACAAGCGGACCTGCAAAGTTACTTGGACCTACAGGAGGATATCTTATTGGATTTATACCTATGGCAGTTATAGCAGGACTTTTTATTGATAAATTTCCTAAAAAAGTAGCAATTCACTTTGTTGGTATGGTATTAGGAACAATTGTATGTTATGTGTTTGGTACAATGTGGCTTGCACATCAGGCGAATATGAGCTTTAGTGCAGCACTTGCAGCAGGGGTTATTCCATTTATCCCGGGTGATATATGCAAGATGATAATTGCCATGATTGCAGCCCCACAGATAAAGAAACCACTTGCAAAGGCAGGACTTATCTGAATAAAAAAATTAAATATGTATATACTTAAAATAGAGGTATGGAAATTTTTCTGTATCTCTGTTTTTCTTTACCTAAATTCGCAGAGTTTAAAGAAAGAAATGGAGATTAGTATGGATTTTTTAATGAGAAAGGATTATCAGAAAATCATATTGTACATTATTACAATAGTGTCGGTTCTTCTCTGCATTAAATATGTCCTTCCGTATTTTCTGCCACTTATAATAGCAGTTATAATAGTAGTTCCAATACAGAAATTCTGCATGAAAAGGAATAATATAAAGAAAAATGGGAAAGGCTTTATGGCAGGGGGAGTCCTTTTTGGTTTTATACTGATAATTGCACTTCTCATAGTGGGAATAGTGACTTTTTTGCTGAGCAGGGCACGTGAAATAGCGGCAAATGCAGATTATATAATTGAGAATTTTATTTCCTATCTGGAAAACATTACTTATCGGATGGAGGATTCAATAGGTATAGAAAATGGAACATTAATTTCATGGCTTGAAAAAAAGAGTCAGGGAATAGGAGATAAGATTGCCGTGGAGAGCAATATGTGGATATCGGACAGTATTAAATATATGGCAGGTGCAGGAAGGGTCGCAGTATTTTTTACCTTCAGCTTTATCTGTGTAGTACTTTTTGCAAGGGAAATAGAAGAATGGCAGCATGGCTTGTTGAGCATAGCAGCAATGGAGCCTGCTATAGACAGACTGATGGCTGTACTTATCAGAATAGGTAAAAAGCTGGGCACAATGATAAGAACCTACTTAAAGACGCAGACAGTTATCCTTATATGTATCAGCGTGGTCGCTTCTGCAGGTATATATATGGCAGGTATAAAGGATGCATATTTTTATGGTATTCTTGCAGGCATAATGGATTTTCTGCCATTTATTGGAACAGGGATAGTAATGGTGCCTGTAGGCGTGGTCTTTTTTATACAGGGGAAGATATCAAGCGCAATCATAATACTTTTGACATATCTGGTGTGTGTGGTGACAAGGGAATTTTTAGAACCACATCTTATAGGCAACGGATTAAAATTTTCTCCTGTGGCAGTGCTTATAGCAGTATATGCAGGTGTTCAGTTCTATGGTGTAATGGGAGTTATATTAGGTCCGGTGACATTGCTTATTTTTGTAGAGATAGCAAAAGAGCTGTTTGAGCGAAAAAATGATAAAAAATGCTCATAGGAACAAAGTACCAAAAAATATTATTAAAAAATAACAATAAACTGTTGACAACAAGTCATATTATGCTATAATAAAGTTCGTTCAAAGGCAAAAAGCTGAAGAAAATGATATTAAATAGGGCATATTTAATAAATATATAATTTCCCTATTTTGCATATATTTGGAGTGAATAATTGACTAAATAGAGTCAATTGATAAAAAAGCTTACATCGCCGCGAGTGTTTTCTCGCAATTCGCTCTCTCAATAACGCCCGCAGGTTTGAGGATATCTTGGATCTGTGGGTCTCTTTTTGTGTTTAGTATATAGATTTTAGTGATTTTGTGGTTTATAATGTTTTTTACGTTATAGGAAATTGCGATAGTGTAGTGTGAATATCGGATGCGTTGGTATCCGATTTTTTAACAAGGAGAAAAACAGATGAACATAGGTATTTTTGATTCGGGAATCGGAGGTATGTCCATACTGCATCAGGCAATAGTGACTTTACCTAATGAAAAATACATATTTTATGCAGATACAGACCATGTTCCTTATGGCACTAAGTCAAAGCAGGAGGTAGTAGGCTTTGTTGATGGAGTAATGCAGTTTATGCTGGCACATGAGTGTAAAGCGGTGGTAATAGCGTGTAATACAGCTACAGCAGTAGCAGCGGCAATAATGCGTGAAAAATATGACATTCCAATAATCGGCATAGAGCCTGCAGTAAAGCTTGCAGTAAAGGAAAGTGATGGTAAGCGCATACTTGTGGTGGCAACTCCTCTGACGGTAAAGGAAAATAAACTGAAAGAGCTTGTAGAAAGAGTTGATGATGATCATCTGGTAGATTTACACCCGCTTCCACAGCTGGTATCCTTTGCGGAAAGAGGCGAATTTGTATCGGACGCAGTGTCAGATTATCTTACAAAGGAGCTTTCGAAATTCAACCTGGATGAATACAGTGAGCTGGTACTTGGCTGTACGCATTTTAATTATTTTAAGGATACTTTTAAAAGGCTTTTGCCCAAAGACGTGAATATTGTTGATGGAAATACAGGTACAGTTAATCAGTTAAAACGGGTACTTGAGGGCAGGGGCGAGCTTGCAATACATAAAGAGTCAGTAGTACCACAGGTTCGCTATTTTGAATCAGGAAGAGAGATTTTGGAGGCTTCAAAGCTTGAACATATAGAGAGACTTCATAATAGATTGGAAATTATGAGAAAAATATAAAAAGTCTGAGACCTTTCGGTCTCAGACTTTTTATTCAAGATTGAGTTTCTTCTCAGCCATATAAATATTTACAAAGTAAAGTACTGCTGCAAGTATTACCTGAATAATTATTGTACATAGCAGCTGTGGCATAAAGAATTTATACATGGTCATGTCTGCATTGTTTGATGTAAGGACAGATGAGTAAAATACT
>JAFPAQ010000112.1 GCA_017424235.1 Lachnospiraceae bacterium
ATGTAGATGGTAAAATTTATTTTGGTGAGATAACCTTTCATCATGGAGGCGGAAATAATGGCATAGAGCCGGAAGAATGGGCAGAACGCATGGGTGATTGGATTTCTATTGATGGTTTGAAGTAGATGAAAGGAAATAATAAATGTGTGGAATTGCAGGTTTTTGTAACAGACCGGATAACTGGAAAGAAAATATTGAAAGAATGAATAAAAGGATGTTCCATAGAGGACCTGATGCAGGCGGAACATGGGCAAATGATAATGCGTCAGTGGTATTTGGACACAGAAGACTTTCAATAGTTGATCTGTCTTCTAATGGAGCACAGCCAATGCAGTCAGCGTCGGGAAGATATGTCTGTGTTTTTAATGGTGAAATATATAATTACCGGAAAATCAAAGAGAAACTTATAAACGAAGGAAAAGTTAAAGCTTTTAGAGGAAATTCCGATACAGAGGTTTTATTAGAGGCGTTTGAGGCATATGGTGTAAGAGAAACCATAGCGATGTGCAAGGGTATGTTTGCTATAGCCTTGTATGACAAAAAAACAGGAAAGCTTACACTGATAAGGGATAGAATCGGTGAAAAACCTTTATATTATGGATTTGTAAATGGCAGTTTTGTATTTGCATCTGATATTGGAAGTATAAGTGTACTTGATGGATTTAATAATGATATAGATACTCAGGTATTACAGATATATTTTATACATGGATATATTCCGGCACCATATTCAATTTATAAGGACATCTATAAGCTTGATGCAGGATGTATGCTTGAGATAGATGCTCCTGATTACAAAAATCCAAAGATAATCCCTTACTGGTCAGTCAGAGAAGCTGCAAAGTATGGACAGGAGCATCCGTTTAAAGGCTCGAGACAGGAAGCTGCTGATGAGCTTGAGAGACTTTTGAGGGAGTCGATAAAGGGTCAGATGGTAGCAGATGTACCTGTTGGAGCTTTTCTTTCAGCAGGAATTGATAGTAGTACTATAGTTGCACTTATGCAGGAGCTTGCTGTTGGAAAGGTAAAGAGCTTTACCATAGGTATGGATGATCCAAAGTATAATGAAGCGGTGTATGCAAAAGAAATAGCCAATCATCTTGGAACAGAACATACAGAGCTTTATATTACGGCTGATGATGCTAAAAAGGTGATTCCAAAACTGTCATGGATATTTGGAGAACCATTTGCAGATTCATCACAGATACCAACATATCTTGTAAGTAAGATGACAAGAGAGCATGTTACTGTATCTTTAAGTGGTGATGCAGGTGATGAGCTTTTCTGTGGTTATGTATGTTATAGTTCTATAAACAGGATTTGGGGGAAAATGAAGAATTACCCTTATGGAATTAGAAAACTTGCAAGTAACATGATAATTAATTGTCCATTTCTTAAAGATAAACAGATATTACAGACGAAAGCTTATTTACTTGGAGCTAAAAGTGCAGAACATCTATATGAACTTTCTAATGCACAGGAAGCAAAAAATTTGAAAATATCACTTGATAAGGAAGTTCATTCATATAAGCATAACGAGTATGAGTATGGATATCTTAAAGATCCTCAAAATGCAATAATGCTTATGGATATGCAGATGTATCACCCGGATGACATACTTGTAAAGGTAGACAGAAGTG
>JAFPAQ010000113.1 GCA_017424235.1 Lachnospiraceae bacterium
AACAGGACACGTAAAGACTTTATAGCTGACAGGGTTCTTGAGATGGCAGGTGCTTATGAGGCTAACAGTGCGTATGAGCCATCAATGGAAACAGATAAGACTATAGGTGTATACAGACTTACAATGAAATCAAATTCAGATAACTTCCGTCAGTCATCTATTCAGGGAGTTATGAAGCGTATCAAGGCAAAAGGCGCAAAGGTAATAGTATATGAGCCAACTCTCGAAGATGGAACCACATTCTTTGGAAGTAAGGTGGTAAATAATCTTGATGAGTTTAAATCACAGTGTGATGCTATTATTGCGAACAGATATGACAGCTGTCTTGATGATGTTGTTGAAAAAGTGTATACAAGAGATATATTTAAGAGGGATTAGTGCTCATAACTATGGTGCACTGAATAGTTATGAAAGGTTTTAGTTAATGATAAAGGTAATAAGGTCAATTGTTGCAAATGTGTTGCAGGCTTTGTATCAGCCATTTTGGTTTGCTGTTATAATGTCAATATTGATTACCTTCTTTTATATGTCAGCTGAAGAGAATGGCTTAAAAGTATTACTGTCAAAGTGGTATAAAAGAATTAAATCCGATAGAGATTTTAGAAAAGTATTATATTTTTCATTTATAACAGTGATGATATTATTTAGAACTCTTCTTAATAGAAATATGTGGGCAAATCCTCTTTCAGATGTTATAGGAGTCTGGGGATTTACAAATGCAAAAGGTGAGTTTACAACAGAAGCGGTTGAGAATTTCATATTATTTGTTCCATTTATTTTTGGATTACTGTGGACATTTAAGGATAAGCTGATTGGAAAAGGCAGATTTATAAAAGTAATGTATGTTTCATTGAAATATGCATTTATGTTTTCATTAAGCATAGAGATGTTACAGTTATTTTTGAGACTTGGTACATTTCAATTATCAGATTTGTTTTTTAATACTATGGGTGGTTTAATTGGTGGAATTATCTATTATTTTGGAAGTAAAGTACAAAATAAGATGTCAAAATTTGATTAAAAAAACCGGAGAAGGAAATCCTTCTCCGGTCTTTTAGTTCTCTAAAATATATTCAATACAAATATAATTAGATCTGCTCGTGGAATGTACGAGAGATAACATCAGCCTGCTGTTCAGGTGTTAACTTGATGAAGTTAACAGCATATCCTGAAACGCGGATTGTTAACTGAGGATATTTCTCAGGATTTTTCTGAGCGTCTAATAAAGTGTCTCTGTTAAGAACGTTAACATTAAGATGATGACCACCCTTTGTAGCATAACCATCTAATAATGATACTAAGTTATTGATCTGAGCTGCATTATCCATATTCGTTTAACCTCCTATAAATATTCAATAAAATCTTTTAAAGTGTAGAGCTGATTATTCAGCTCTACAGTAGTTATTATTCGTAATCTTCTAATCCCTGATGTAATGTCGGAACACTACATGCTAAAGGAGTTCTAGAGCAATCTGTACATCCAAGAGTCTGTACATCTTTTGTAGATTCAGCACCTTCCTCAACATTAACGTTGAAGTGTCCTACTGCCTTCTGACCGGAAAAGCCGGCATCAAGCTGTGCAACAAGGTCATCAATCATTGATTTTTCATCCATAAAGAACCTCCAAACTCTTTCAAACAGTTACTAACAAATAATTAGTTATTTCCTAAGTCGATTTCGATATCGCCAGAGAAGATCTGAGCATCTTTACCAAGTGCATTAGGAATGATTGTGAATGTATTTGAGATACCATCCTGAGCATCCTTGAATGGAAGCTTAGATACTGAAGCTAATGAAGCTACAGCACCATGAGTATCACGTCCGTGCATTGGGTTAGCACCTGGAGCGAATGGCTGTCCCTTCTTACGTCCATCAGGAGTATTACCTGTAGCCTTACCATATGTTACGTTTGAAGTAATTGTAAGGATAGAAGTTGTAGGAATACCATTTCTGTAGGTATGATGTCTTCTTACTGCTGTCATGAATCTATGAACAACTTCCTGTGCGATAGAGTCAACACGGTCATCATCGTTACCATATTTAGGGAAATCACCTGTTGTCTCGAAGTCAACGATGATACCATCCTCATCACGGATAGGTTTAACTGTTGCATATTTAATAGCTGATAATGAGTCAGCAACGATAGAAAGACCAGCAACACCTGTTGCGAAGTATCTCTTAACGTCTCTGTCATGAAGAGCCATTTCTGCTCTCTCATAGCAGTATTTGTCATGCATGTAGTGGATGATGTTAAGAGTATTTACATATACATCAGCCTGCCACTCCATCATATCGATGAATTTGCTCATTACGTCATCGTAATCAAGAACATCGCCTTCTACTGGACGATATTTTGGTCCAACCTGTTTCTTTGTAACTTCGTCGATACCACCGTTTAAAGCGTAAAGTAAGCACTTAGCAACGTTAGCACGAGCACCGAAGAACTGCATTTCCTTACCAACAACCATTGAAGATACGCAGCAAGCGATAGCGTAGTCATCACCATGAGTTACTCTCATGAGGTCATCGTTTTCATACTGGATTGAAGAAGTCTGGATAGACATCTTAGCACAGTATTTCTTCCAATTCTCTGGAAGTCTTGTAGACCAAAGAACTGTTAAGTTTGGTTCTGGAGAAGCACCAAGGTTTGTTAATGTATGTAAGTAACGGAAGCTCATCTTTGTTACTAAAGGACGTCCGTCAACACCTACACCACCAAGTGACTCTGTAACCCATACCGGATCACCAGCGAAAATCTGGTTGTATTCTGGTGTACGAGCGAACTTAACGCAACGAAGCTTCATGATGAAGTGATCAACGAACTCCTGAATCTGCTCCTCTGTGAATGTTCCGTTCTTTAAGTCTCTCTGAGCATAGCAATCAAGGAAAGTAGATGTACGTCCTAATGACATAGCAGCACCGTTCTGCTCCTTAACTGCACAAAGATATCCAAAGTATACAGCCTGAATAGCTTCTTTAACGTTTGAAGCTGGCTTAGAAATATCGCAACCATAAGAAGCTGCCATTTCTTTCATCATCTTAAGAGCTATAATCTGCTCTGAAATCTCTTCACGAAGACGAATAACATCATCTGTCATAACGCGTCCTGTAGAATCTTTCTGAGCCTGTTTGTCCTCGATAAGTAAATCAATACCGTATAAAGCAACTCTTCTGTAGTCACCGATGATACGTCCACGTCCGTAAGCATCTGGAAGACCTGTGATGATGTGTGCTGAACGGCAAGCTCTCATCTCTGCATTGTAAGCATCGAAGCATCCTGCATTGTGTGTTTTTCTGTGTGTTGAGAAGAACTCACTGATTTCAGGATCTACTTCGTATCCGTTATCTGAGCAAGCTTTCTCTGCCATTCTGATACCGCCGTATGGCTGTAAAGAACGTTTGAAAGGCTTATCTGTCTGGAAACCAACGATAGTCTCCTTACTCTTGTCTAAGTATCCTGGACCATGAGAAGTGATAGTAGAGATAACCTTTGTATCCATATCAAGAACACCGCCAGCTTCTCTCTCTTTCTTCTGAAGTTCAAGAACCATCTGCCATAAATCCTTAGTATTCTGAGTTGCATCAGCTAAGAAGGATTCATCTCCATCATATGGAGTAAAGTTCTTCTGAATGAAGTCACGAACGTTAACTTCACTATCCCATTTGCCACCTACAAAATCTTTCCATTCTGGTCTCATTTTGCAAAGCCTCCTAAAATAAAAATTTTTAAAAAATATATGCAGTCTTTTGTGAAACGATATACAATACGATTCAGATAAAACCGCTAGTTACTTAAGTTGGAATGTTTCTAGTACCTAAGAACTATAAAACTTCACTAACACTTTGTAACTGTATTATAATCTCAATTTTGTATACACGTCAACACTATATTTTGTACTTTTTTATGTACAGAACTATATGTTTAATGGCATATACAGAGTCACATCACTAATTCATGCATGAACTATGCAAATACTATACTTTTGTATGCATATTTCTGTCTTTTTTGAGTTTATATTTTAAGGTGAATATGTTATGTTCATATTATTTACTAATAATTAAGGTTAATAAGATGAACTTGAGTTTCCGCATATTGTAATTTAAAAATGAATATAACTTCCCAAAGTACCAAACTGCCAAATTTTTGAACTCTTAGAAAGGCAATTCTGAGAAATAGAGGCACTTTAATAAGCCCCGCCGGAACCGGACTTTGGGAAACATATTCTTTTATCTATTTAAACAGTCAGCTTAAGGCAGAGTTGACGGTATGCCGGACGCTTTGTCCGGAACCATAGCCTGACGCCTTCTTTTGCATACGACAGTATGCCGGAGATGCCTTTTGCTAACCGATAATAGCAGAAATAAACTTTTTCCTTTATTGGATCTGCTTTTTGTATGATTAAAACCTTAAGGGCATTTGTTTCCGGTTTCATGGATATATGAGCCAGAAATGCCATACATAAGGTGATATAAAAATTTAAGGCATTGATTGATACAAGCTTCCGTACTCGAAAATTTTCAAACTGAAACATCTGCTTTTTGCAACGAAAATATTCTTCTATTTTCCAGCGTGAAAAATAGATTCTTGCTACTTTGATTACATCTTCTTTGGATTTAATTTCTTTATTGGTTGCAAGCATCATAGGATGTTCTGTAATACCATAAACAAGTACCAGATAAATATCCTTTCTGGATGCAGTAATCTGCACTTTTACATGGGAAAGATATGCCTCATGCTCTTTTCCTTTGTAATATACACTTGTTTTCACTTTACCTTTGCGACGATTACGAAGTTCCGTTGCCATAGTCCATTTATTGTGGTACAGAAGCTTCCGGTTGGATTTCAGACGAATTACATAATCCTGTTTCAGTTCTTCCATTTTTAAAAACATTTTGTTATCATCATACCCTCTGTCCATTGCGAATGTTGCTTTTTCAAACAATGCAGCCCCCTGTTCCATAGCCTCAAAAGTAATGGCGTTAGCTGATTTGTAGTCTTTCTCAGAGGAAGAATGTATTCTTGAAAAAATGCTAACCGGATGATTACTTTTTGTAAGAACGCAGGCCTCGGTTACATGATAACCTTTTTTGTAAACATTTTTTGTGGAGGTACTTTCAGAACCATCACGAACGATACCCAGAGCTTCAAATTTATATCCGTCAGGCTTTGTAACATCACTGTCATCAATATGAATGACTGGTTCATCGGGAACCCATTTTTTAATTGTCTGAAGATAGGAAACAGTGGCTTTTTGAGAAATGCCCTTTTCAAGATGTCGGGATAATCGTTCCACACTGTTGATCTTTTTCGTATTCTCATGAAGCTGCTCAACGATATCTGTTAACATACAACTTTTGGATGCCAGCATACCATAAATCATATCGGCAGAAAATTTTTTATCCGGTTTGGATAAATGTTTTGAAATTTTATTTGAAAAAGTTAAAATTTCTCTTTTCAATGTATAAGTATTTGTTGTAGAATTAAGCATAAGGAATCCTCCTGAATTTGTTTAGTATGATTTTGATTAGTCACCTTAATTTTACTACAAAGAGGGAAAGGATTCCTTATATTTTGGCATTTTTTGAAAGTTGTTTACTAGAATATTTGAAAAATCAAGTGGATGTGGATAAAAGTACGGAAACTCAAGTAAGATGAATACTTGCTAATTGATAGAAAATGTAATATTATAATCTGGATATGGTTATAAAGATTTACTTTTTGTAAAGAATAATATCATTATAAAATAAGGAGGAATTTATAATGGCAGAGATAACAAAGGATATGACTATTGGTGAAATCTTAAGAACAAAACCAGAGGTAGCACCTGTTCTTATGGAAGCAGGTATGCATTGTCTTGGTTGCCCATCAGCTCAGGGTGAGACATTGGAAGAGGCTGCTATGGTTCATGGCATGGATATTGATGCTCTTATGGCTGAAATTTCTAAATTGGCATAGTTATAAGCATAAAAAAATCGGATGCATTTGCATCCGATTTTTTTATGCTTTAACATTTTGAAAGTGCCTGAATAGCTTTGTCTTTGATTACTGCCTCGAAGTGTTCTTCCATATATGCTTCGCTGGCAGATATAAATTTCTCTGAAGAACCATATTCAGAAAGCATATTACATATTTTATTAAATTCCTCAGGAGTATGTTCAGACTGTGTTACAACCAGCATATATGCTCCAATATTTGATGCCTTGTAAAGAGAGTTTTTACCATTATAATACTGGACAAGAATGTGAGCAAGTCTTGTTACCTGATTAAGATTTTCAAATGAATATATGCGAGTAAGGTCAACTGCGCCTGCTTTTTTAGATACTGTATTAGCCTTCTCAGGATTTTTGGCTTTATCTGTACCAAAAGCAGCATTGGCAGCATCAGCTACAGAGTCATTATATTTTGTATCATGTATTTTTTTGAAAAGATCAAGAACTTCATCAGCACCATCAGATAATGTCTGAAGCATGCTGTCAAGTGCATTGTCGTTTTCATCTTCGTCATTATAATCGTCATCATGAACAGAAGGTGCAAATTTGCTAAAGCGTGTATCAAGCTCTTCAGGATCTTCGACCTTGGTAATTACAAGAACGATACATTCTGAATTAAGAGGAATAGCTTCAATCATAAGTGGTATATCCTCAGCATCAAATCCAAATTCATATGATGCCTGTTGCATCATATCACGAAAAAGGCTTTTTGCTTTTTCTGTACCGTATGCAAGCTCACTGATCTTTAACTCACGGTCTGCTAAATCGGCTTTTGTTAAAGTGCAACGAATCTGATGATCATTAACTTTCTCAATTTTCATATTTACACATCCTCACTATTATACAGTGTATGCTTACCTAATAACATGTTACTATATCTAAGTACAATACACCTAATATAGTAAACTCTAACTATCTTATACTTTGTCTTAGATTAAGTCAATAGAGATATACACTGTTTTTCTAAATTTTATAAAAAGTTTAAATTTATATATGTCAAAAGGTTTACATAAAAACGGTAAAGCATTAATAACTACTGTTATTTAGTATTAATTTTTACATTTCGGACAAATTTTTACATTTCGATTTGCATTATTTTTTAATTTATGTTAATAATCTTTTATAAGATGTTCCGAGAACAAATCCGTACAGACAGGAGGTTCAGAGAATGTAAAATTTGACACAGGCTTTATTAAAAACTGAATAAATATTTCTCATTGTTTTATTAGCTTGCGCCAATGCAGGAAAAATATTAATCTAATTATCATCTGTAAATCTATGGAAATTGATTTTTCAACTTTTCTTTATTATCTAATGATAACTTTTCACAAGATTATTCACAAAACAAAATATAATCAATATATAATCGCTTAAAAGAGCCTTTGTACTCTTGTGTAATTATATATCGACAATTTGAATATTTTTGTTTATGGTTCGTATAATTATTTACAATCCAATTTACGACCTTATATGGTCACATATATTATACAACATTTTTCGAATATTTGGTACATGTTCTGACATCTTTTATAAAAAATATCAAAGAAACTTTTTTTCAAATTGTTTAATTGAAAACATGAAAAGCGTGTTGGATTACTATCTGACACAAAAGCCTTGATTTTTTATATATCACATTAAAAACCTTTTGGTATTAAAACAATCTCTTCTTATTTATATATAATGTAATATTTTTACATTTTGTGAAAATGAATATACACATTTTATTAAATCATTTATAAAACCAAGATTCCCCTCTTGCATGCTTTATTTTGACAGGATGTGAAAAAATTAATAAAAAATAAGGAGAAAACAACAACATTTGTGAGTGTATGTTTATTATGGTTTGACCATAATAAATACATTTGCTATAATGAGAGCGATTATAAGGAGGTAACGGACTAATGAAAAAAAAGATAGCTCCGATGCTTTTTGCAATCGCTCTCATTTTTGTTGTGTTGGGACTTGCATTAGGCAGTAAAGTTCTTGAAAGACTTTCATACTCAAAGGAAAAGGCAGATTTACGTGAATATTTGGGAATATCAGCTGATGATGAAGTGGCAATAGTACTTAATGACTGGCCTGTAGATGAAAAGGCTAAGCATTATGAAGATATGTATTATTTCACACTTTCAACTGTTGAAAATTATTTCTGTGATCGTTTCTATGTGAATAGTATAGAGCAGGTTCTTCTTTTTACAACAGATACAGATGTGATTAGGATCAACATTGGTGATGAAAGCAATATTATGTATGTATCTGATAATGCTCAGGAGCTTGGTTACAAGGCTGCTTTTTATGAAGGAGATACATTATATATAGCTGCCGGATATATACAGAAATTTGCAAATATTGAGTGGACTCCTTATACCTATAATAATGATTCTCAATCAGTGGAATGTATTGATGTCAGAACAACATGGGATAGTTATAATTTGGCAAAGCTCTCAAAAAAACAGGCTCTTCGCGTAAAGGGTGGTATAAAGAGTGAGGTTGTCATTGAACTTAATGAAGGAGATACAGTTTATATTCTTGAAGAAATGGAAAACTGGTCAAGAGTAAAGAGTGAGAATGCTTTTACAGGATATATTGAGAATAAATACTTAAAAAATAAGACACCGGGGCAATATATCTGTTCAAGTGGTTTTGAAGAGATTACCTATAATAGTGTGAAAAAAGAGGGTGTTGTGAATCTTGGATTTCATCAGGTTTTTAATGATACAGGAGTAGATGGACTCACAAATGTGCTGTCAGGCACAAAGGGTATAAATGTTATTGCACCTACCTGGTTCAGACTTAGGGATAATGCAGGAAACATAAGCAGTCTTGCAAACGCGTCATATGTACAAAAAGCACACGAGATGGGTATTGACGTGTGGGGACTTATCACAGAAGTTGACAGTGAAGAGCTTTATGGACTTCAGGTAGATTTTGTAGAACTGCTTTCTTCATCGGCAAACAGAAAAAATCTTATTGCCTCGCTTATGGCTGAAGTTGATAAATATGGATTGGATGGTATAAATATTGATTTTGAAAAGGTTAAAAAAGATTCGGGAATCCATTTTGTACAATTTTTGCGAGAGCTCTCAGTAGAGACCGGAAAGCGTGGAATTGTACTTTCTGTGGACAATTTTGTACCAACAGAATATACAGCTCATTATAATAGAAAAGAACAGGGAATAATATGTGATTATATTATTATAATGGGATATGATGAGCACTATGTCGGAGGCGGTGAGGCTGGTTCGGTAGCATCGATTAATTATGTTGAAAATGGTATTATCAATACTAAAAATGTAGTTCCTGCTGACAAGATAATAAATGCAATTCCATTTTATACAAGAGTATGGGAGAGTAGTAATGATGGCTTGAAGGCATCAACTTTGACAATGCAGAATCAAAACAGCTGGATAAGCCAGGCAAATGTTACTCCTGTATGGAATGATTCAACCTGTCAAAATTATGCCGAGTATCAGATTGATGGCACATTGTATCAGTGCTGGCTTGAGGATGTTGACTCGATAAGAGTCAAGCTTCAGACCATGAAGGCGCAGGAAATAGCAGGTGTGGCAAGCTGGAAGCTTGGAATAGAAGACAAGGCAGTATGGGATGTAATATACGAATATATGCAATAATAATAAAGGATATCGGTATGCGATATCCTTTATTATCGCAGAGCCTCATAGATGAAGTTTGTCCTTGCGTACATTTTATAAGATATAATGTTCTATACGCAAACAAAAAATCATATCTTATATAAAAATGTTCATTTATGAGGAAAAGAATGAGCATAAAGCAAAGTAAAATACTTAGCAGAGTAATGACAGTATTACTGCTTTTGTCTATTATTTTTATTACAAGGAAATCTGTTATGCTTGTAAGCAATTTTTCTGATGCAGATGAAGTGTCAAAAAAAGCTGTAATAAATAAAGAAAAAGAAATTACTATCGTCATTGATGCGGGACATGGTGGAATTGATCCGGGTAAAGTAGGAATAAATGGGGTATTTGAAAAGGATGTGAATCTTGAGATTGCCTTAAAGCTTGAAAGTATTTTGAAAAGCCAGGGTATAAATGTTGTTATGACCCGAAGAACTGATAATGGATTATATGATGAAAGTGACAGAAATAAGAAGGTATGTGATATGAAGAGACGACTTGCCATAATAGAGGAGTCCTCACCGGATTTGGCAATAAGCATACATCAGAACAGTTACCCTAAAGAAGAAGTCAGTGGAGTGCAGGTATTTTATTATAAAAATTCTAATCAAAGTAAGGAAGCGGCACTTATTATGCAAAAACAGATGATAAAGACATTAAATCCATTAAAGCAAAGAGAAGCAAAAGATAATGAAAGCTATTATCTTTTAAAAAAGACATCTGTTCCTATCCTTATAGTTGAATGTGGATTTTTATCTAACTCTAAGGAAGCGTCATTATTAGTTACTTCAGATTATCAGAATAAGGTAGCCTGGTCCGTATATATGGGAATAATGCAATATACTCTGAAATTATTGGAGTAATAACATAATTTCCTACTTTAATTAATAAAAGAAATGTGGTATTATATATCGGTATGTTTAGTTATATCATTTGAAAGAAAGGCGTGGGTAGTAATGGAAACAAAAATACTTACGATTTCATCAGATACTGGTATTGAAGAACGAATAAGCAGTCTTTCTGAGGCAGGAGAAATTATTCAAAAAGGTGGTCTTGTGGCATTTCCGACAGAGACTGTTTATGGGCTTGGTGGAGATGCATTAAATCCTGAATCTTCAAGAAAAATATATGAAGCAAAGGGACGTCCAAGTGATAATCCTCTTATTGTGCATATTGCAGATATTGATGATTTGAATAATATAGTAAGTGAAGTGCCGGACTTTGCAAAGAGGCTTGCTGATAAATTCTGGCCGGGACCTCTTACAATGGTTTTTAATAAATCAGACAAGGTACCTTATCAGACTACAGGAGGACTTAACACTGTGGCAGTAAGAATGCCAAGTCATAAACTGGCGAGGGATTTTATCAAAGCCGCGGGCGGATATGTTGCAGCTCCAAGTGCAAATCTGTCAGGTAAACCAAGTCCGACAAGTGCAAAATATGTTATTCAGGATATGATGGGCAGAATTGATATGATTATTGATTATAAGTCGGATGAAGATATGGATATAGGACTTGAATCGACAATTGTAGACACTACCGGTGATAAGCCTATGATTTTAAGACCGGGATATATCACCCGGAAAATGGTTGATGATATAGTGGGAGAAACTGACATAGATGTCACAATTATGAACGCAGATTCTAAGGTGGCACCTAAGGCTCCAGGTATGAAATACCGTCATTATGCTCCTAAAGGTGAACTGGTACTGGTGGCAGGAGATGCAGACAGGGCGATTGAATATATAAATAAGCAGATTGCTGCATATTCTAAAGATGGCAAACGTACAGGTATTATTGGCATTGATGAGTTTATAGACAGATATAATGCAGATAGTGTCAAAAATGCAGGGAGCAAAGAAGCACCTGAACAGATGGCACAAAGATTATATACATTTCTTCGTGAATTTGATGATGAAAACATTGAATACATGTATGCTCATGTATGTAGTGAAATAGAAAACAGCGGTCTTGGACAGGCTGTAATGAACAGACTGTTAAAGGCAGCAGGACATAAAATTGTAAGGTTGGATTAAATTATTTTTTTGAAAGGCAGGGTTTTATTATGATAGCAATTGGCAGTGATCATGGTGGAATTAAATTAAAGGAGACAGTAATTAATTATCTTAAGGAAAAAGGTCTGGAATATAAGGATTTCGGTACATATACGACCGATTCCTGTGATTATCCTGTATTTGGCAAGGCAGTAGCAAATTCTGTAGCATCCAAAGAAAGTGAGAAAGGTATTGTTATCTGTACTACAGGTATTGGAATATCTATTACAGCAAATAAAGTAAAGGGAGTACGTTGTGCACTTTGCAGTGACTCATTATCAGCAAAGATGACAAGACTTCATAATGATGCAAATGTACTTGCTATGGGAGCAGGAATAGTTGGTGATAATCTTGCACTTGAGATAGTTGACACTTTCTTAAATACAGAATTTTCAGGTGAGGAGCGTCATCAGAGAAGAATAGATCTTATAGAGGACTAAATAGTATATATCAGGGGAGGAGACATATGAAATCGAC
The DNA here is from genome assembly GCA_017424235.1 of Lachnospiraceae bacterium. Classification (GTDB taxonomy): domain Bacteria; phylum Bacillota; class Clostridia; order Lachnospirales; family Lachnospiraceae; genus COE1. Next base: position 12,179 of record JAFPAQ010000113.1, read on the forward strand.
GAACAGGGAGTCGATCAAATATGCCGGAAAAAGTAATATTATAAAGAAAATCAAACGTGTTTTTGCGATACTTCTTGCAATTGTGCTTATAGGAGCAATGCCTGAGTATGTTATGCCTGTAAGGGCAGAGACTACGCTTGAGAAGCTTCAGAAGGCTAAACAGGAAAAACAGCGTACAGAGGCTGCAAGAGAGGATACAAAGGATAAAAAGGAATCTCTTACAATAACCAAAAACTCTCTTTTAGGGCAGTTGAGTTTATTAAATGATGATCTTGCAAAGGTCAGTACTAATCTTGAAAAAATAGAGGGTGACATTGCAGATAAGGAAGAGCTTATTTTGAATACGCAAAAAGAGCTTGCACAGGCAAAGCAGACAGAGGAAAAGCAGTATGCAAATATGAAGCTTCGAATTAAGGCAATGTATGAAAGAGGAGATTCTAACAGCTATTTAAACTTTTTGCTGTCATCCGGCAGTTTTGCTGATTTTCTTAATAAAAGTGATTATATTGAACAGATTAATAAATATGACAGGCATATGTTTGAGGAGTATAAAGCTACCCGAAAGCAGATTGAGGAGACTGAGAAAAAGCTTAATACAGAGCTTGAGGAGTTAAAGCTTTTGCGTGAAGAAGTTGATGAAGAGAAAAGTAAGGTTGCAAGTCTGGTAAGAAAGACAAGTAACAATGTGGCAAGCTATAGCAATCAGATAGCAGACGCTGAGGCAACAATAAATGCTCTTGAAAGTATGATAAGTGAACAGGAGCAGGATATTATTGCTCTTCAGAAAAAATATGAAGAGGAGCTTGCACTCTCGAGACTTGCTGCAAAATCAAAGTGGAGAGATATTTCAGAGGTTAGATTTGAGGAAGGAGACAGAAAGCTTCTTGCAAATCTTATATACTGTGAAGCAGGTGGTGAACCTTATGTGGGACAGGTTGCTGTTGGTGCAGTCGTGATCAACAGAGTACTTAGTTCCAGATATCCAAACACAGTTGTCGGAGTTATTTATCAGAACAAACAGTTTTCACCGGTAGGAAGTGGAAGACTTGCACTTGCACTTGCTAATGACATTGCTACACCAAGCTGCTATAAGGCAGCTGATGAAGCTATGAAAGGTGTTACCAATGTAGGCAGATGTGTATATTTTAGGACACCAATTCCAGGACTTACAGGTATTAGTATTGGTGGACATATATTCTATTAAATGGTATTATTTGTTAAAAGGGGCAGGTATGGTATCATTCCATATACTATGCATTTATGTGCATAATATAATGGAATGATCATACCTGCCTTATTTTGAAAGGACTGGCTTATGAAAAAATATAAAAATTTTGTACTTACTACGGTAGGAGAGGGTGCAGATGTATACAGAGTGTTTGTAAATAATTCCGGTGTGCAATTTGACTATAATGCACTAAACATAATAATTAACAACAGAATTGCCGGATTGGTACCAATAGCATGTAGAGGAAATGAGATTGGATATAATATCAGAGGACTTGTAAGTCTTAGTGAAATGATAAAGGAAATCAAGAGATGTCAGGCCAAATCAGCATTATATAGACTTATTGCAAATACATCATTTGTTGCAGCAGGTATTGAACAGTTTGGTCTCAATCCTGATAAGCTTATTTTTGATCCAAATGATATGTATGTGGATCCAAATACAATGAATGTTTATCTTTTGTATTATCCGCTTATAAATGTGGAAACAGATACTATAAATGTCTGTATAGATAATATCATAGAAATCTTTAAATCAAATTCAGACGCTCCTGTTATGGCTTGTTATGACAAAACACAAGAAAAAGCTTGTGAAACTGAAATTCAAAAAGAATCAGATGGCATGGTAAATGTGCAGCCCGGGTGTGATAAGGAAATAATAGAAGAGACTGTGCAGGAAGAAATAGTAGAAGAAGCTGCTGAAAATGTTATACCAGATGACAATATTAAAGATGACAGTATTTTAGATGCAATTAATACAAATGGTGAAACAGTAGTATTTGAAAAATTTCAGTCAGATATAGCATCAAATATCAATCGGGATATGTCCGGTAGTGCTATAGTAAGATCAGCGTATATTATCAGAAAGAAAACCGGGGAAAAAATTCATATAAATACCAATATTTTTAAGATAGGTAAAGACAGAGATTACGTAAATTACTGTGTAGATGAAAATAGTGCAATAAGCAGAAGTCATGCAGATATCTATACCAGAAATGATGGTTATTATATTACGGATAATGCATCATTAAATCATACATATGTAAATGGAGTTATGCTCATGGCACATCAACAGATGTTACTTACAAATGGTTCTATTATACAGCTTGCTGATGAGGTCTTTGAGTTCGTTTGTTAGAAAAGGATGAAAATGTATTATGGAATTACATTATACTGTGGCGGCTCAAACAGATGTTGGCATATTTAAAGATGTCAATCAGGATAGTATGACAGTTAAGGTTGCAGATACACCTTATGGAGAGGTTGCGTTTGCTGTTATCTGTGATGGAATGGGAGGACTTGATCAGGGTGAGGTTGCAAGTGCTCTGGTAGTTCGTGCTTTTGAAGAATGGTTTATAAATGAATTTCCGGTTATGCTTAATAAAGGAATGACAGCAAAAGATCTTCATGACATATGGAATGATATGATAAATGACTGCAATCTTAGAATTATGGCATATGGAAATGAAAACAAAAAGCCAATGGGAACAACACTGACAGCAATGCTTTTTGTTGGAAATATGTACTATATATGTCATGTTGGTGACTGCAGGATATATTCGATGGGAGGTCAGCCGGGACATGAATTTGTTCAGCTTACGACAGACCATACATTTGTAGAGAGAGAGGTATCTCTTGGGCATATGACTCCGTTACAGGCTCAAAATGATATACGTCGAAATGTATTGCTGCAATGTGTAGGTACATCACCGGATGTTAATCCTGATTTTCTGATGGGAGAAGTAGAGGCTGGTGCAAGTTACATATTGTGTTCGGATGGCTTCAGGCATGAGCTGCAGCCACAGGAAATGTATGATTATTGTTACGCTGCACTGAATGGCATAGTTTGGAGAGTGGCTGACAGAGCTGAAAATACCAATTTGATGAACAAACAACTTAGACAGCTTATAAACATAAATATTGAACGTGGCGAGAAAGATAATATTTCAGCAATTTTGATTAAAACAGCTAATTCGTAGGGTTAATGTTGAGGATTTTAGAGTACTATGTTAAAAATTGGTGATTTGGTAGATGGTAAATATAAGGTCTTAAGTGAGATTGGACACGGTGGTATGAGTACTGTGTATCTGGCCATAAATGAAAAGGCAAATAAGACATGGGCAATAAAGGAAGTCAGGAAGTCATTTAGTAATAGTGATAATTTTGATATATTGAGACAAAGTCTTATTATTGAGACTGATTTATTAAAAAAATTAAAGCATCATCATCTGCCCAGTATTATTGATGTTATTGATGATGATGATAATTTTCTCATTGTAATGGATTATATTGAAGGACATACTCTTGAGTTCATTCTTTCTGAAAAAGGAGCGCAGAATCAAGAGGATGTTGTAGACTGGGCACTACAGTTATGCGAGGTTTTGGATTACCTGCATACACAGCCTACTCCCATTATTTATCGTGATATGAAACCTTCAAATATAATGTTAAAATCTGACGGAAGTGTCGTTTTGATAGATTTTGGAACAGCCAGAGAATATAAAACAAAGAATACTTCAGATACTATTGCTCTGGGTACAAAAGGATATGCTGCTCCTGAGCAGTTTGGAGGCATGGGACAGACAGATGCACGTACAGATATTTATTGCCTTGGTACAACTCTTTATCAGCTTTTGACCGGTCATAATCCTTCTGATCCGCCTTATGATATATATCCTATAACTTATTGGAGACCTGAGCTTTCAACGGGTTTGGAGAAAATAATATTAAAGTGTGTTCAAAAGGATCCAAAAGACAGATATCAAAGTGCCGGAGAGCTTATATATGATTTACAGCATTATCGTGATTTTGACAATGCTGCCTTGACAAAGTATAGACGACGGGCCGCTATGTTTGTGACATGCGTGTCATTGTCGGTACTCTGCTGTATATCGGGAATTTTGCTGAAGTATGTTGCAGACAAAAAACAGATAAGTAAATATAATGAAATAATACAGATGGCCAATAGAACTACTTCTTCTGAGGAGGCTGCTTCTCTTTATATGGATGCAATTGCTTTTGATTGTGAAAATCCGATGGCATATCACAATTTTTATGAACTCATAATTGAGGATGGTATATTTAGTCTTGAGGAAGAAAAGATGCTTTTGCGATTAAATGCCAGCACATCAAACTATTTACATACTTTTGAACAGAAGGAGCCACTGGAATATGCGGATTTTTGTTATGAGATAGGAAATGCATATTGGTTTTATCATGTTCGTGAGGAAGTCAGGCAGTCAGGAGCAGTATCCTGGTTTGAAACAGCAAATCGGTATTACATTGATTTACCGGATAAGGAAATGGAATATAAAAGGGGGAATCTTTATATAGAAATAGGCAGTTTTTATAAAAAAGTACTTGCGGCACAGATCGCAGGTACAGACTCAGGAATGTATGGCGAATATTGGAGGCAGCTGTCCAAATTAAAGGCATTAAATGATGAGCAGCCGGACAGAGAGATTATTACTCTTAGGATGTATAGGGAAATTGTTAATCGTTGTACAGAATATTCTGCGTATATGCAGGAGGATGGAATATCTAAAGAAGAAATTTTGTCTATGATAGAACAGATAGATACAGATATGGATGAAATGGAAGTAAATGCAACGTCTGCGGTAAAAGAGGAGATAAGCGGTATAAGAGAGGGGATAGTAAATGCAATAAAAATGGTTGATTCAAGCTATGCTTTTTAGCATAGGGAAAAGGAAAGGTTTTAAATGGTTTTAACAATAGAAGCAATGACAAGGATATCATATATTATGATGGGAATGGCTGTAATGTTTATGATTATTTCGTTTGTAGTGTTTTGGAAATTTGACATACAAAAGACATGGTTTATATTGTATGGCAGTAAGAGCAAGAGAATTAATAAGCATAATGCAAGATATGTCTCAAAAGTGACATCCCAAATGCCACAAATGCCCAAACCTGAGCTTGACCAGGTTGAATCAATCGATTTTATTGAAGCTAATCAAAAATCTAATGAAAAAGAAGTAAATTTGGATGTAAAAAATAATGAAACTGTTTTGCTTGAACAAAGTGGATTTGTTATGTTACAGGATATTACATATTATTCATCAAAAGTATGAACAATACAAAAAAACTGAAAATAATCCTTGAATATCTGATAATAATGTGCTATAACTAATGGTGTAAAGGGAATAGACTGAAAATTCAGAATTGATAGTCAAATATGATAAAAGAATAGCCACGGGGGAAATAGTGCTATTCATTATTGACTCACAGTGTGTATGTGTGTAACAAAAGTCAGAAAAATGTAACAGGTTTTGTGTAAAACGAGGGGGAAATTTAATATGGATTTTATGAGTGGAAAAGAACCGGCTCAGGTTATCAATGAGTACATTGAGCATGAAATGTCAGAGTACAGAAAGGTTACTGAAAAGGATATTTCCAGTGGGAATATTGCACCGGAGGCAAAGGCTGCATTTAGCAGAAAGCCTTATTATGCAACATCTGGTATTGGTCCTTTTAAGAGACCTGTAATAAGATAAAATTGAATAAGAGTATTAAGAAATATTACATGAAAAAGCGTTAAGAATCCGTGGATTTTTAACGTCTTTTTGCTTTATAAGAAATTGCGAAAAGCTTAAATAAACGTTATTGAATCGGATGCGCTGGCATCCGATTTTTGGTTTCGTAAAAAAATTTCTAAAATTGTTATTGACAAAATATAGAGTATGCGCTATGCTATGTCTCGTCAGATAGTTTGAGAGTCAAAATATTTGAAGTTCAAAACATTTGATAATCAAAATGTTTGAATATCAAACTACAATATTTGGATAAATAAATGTGATTAATGCAAGAAAAAAGAAAGGAAGCAAAAACTATGTTAGAAAGAGTAAAAGAAATTATTGAGGAGCAGTTAAATCTTGATGGAGTAGAAATTACAGAAACAACTCGTTTCAAAGAGGATCTTGAGGCTGATTCACTTGACCTTTTTGAGTTAGTAATGGCATTTGAAGATGAGTATGGTGTTGAGATTCCTTCAGAAGACCTTGAGAAGATCACAACAGTTGGTTCTATTATAGATTATTTAAAGTCAAAAGGTGTTGAGGAATAATGAATACAAGAGTCACTCAGTTATTAGGAATTGAATATCCTATCATTCAGGGTGGTATGGCATGGGTTGCTGATTATCATCTTGCGGCTGCTGTATCAGAAGCAGGCGGACTTGGTATTATTGGTGCAGGTGGAGCACCTGCTGAGTTTGTAAGAGAACAGATAAAGAAAGCAAAAGAAATTACAGATAAGCCACTTGGTGTAAATATAATGCTTATGAATCCTGAAGCTGACCAGATTGCACAGGTTGTAGTTGAGGAAGGTGTCAAGGTAGTTACCACAGGAGCCGGAAATCCCGGTAAATATATGACTATGTGGAAGGAAGCAGGCATAAAGGTTATACCTGTAATTGCAAGTGTAGGTATGGCGAAGCTTATGGAAAGAGGCGGAGCCGATGCAGTTGTAGCTGAAGGTATGGAGAGTGGTGGACATATAGGTTCAACTACTACTATGGCTCTTGTTCCACAGGTGGTTGATGCAGTAAGTATTCCTGTTATAGCAGCAGGTGGTATTGCAGATGGAAGAGGCTTTGCAGCTTCAATGATGCTTGGAGCTGAGGCAGTACAGATAGGTACACGCTTTGTAGTAGCCGAGGAATCAATAGTTCATGAGAATTACAAACAGCAGGTCATCAAGGCAAAGGATATAGATTCTGCAGTAACAGGTATGTCTACAGGACATCCTGTAAGAGGTATCCGCAATAAGATGACAAAAGAATATCTCAGACTTGAAAAAGAGGGTGCAGACTTTATGGAGCTTGAAAAGCTCACACTTGGAGCACTCAAAAAAGCCGTAGTAGATGGTGATGTAGTAAACGGTACAATGATGGCTGGTCAGATTGCAGGACTTATTAAGAAAGAACAGTCTTGTAAAGAAATAATCACAGAGATTATGGATCAGGCAAAAGCTTTATTAAAATAGACAAAAATACAGTACCACAGCCAATATTGGTTGTGGTATTGATATATGTAATGGAAAATCGCAATCGCGTAGTGGTGGTTAATCAAGAATTTTCATAGAAAATTCTTGTAATCGAATGTGCAGACATTCGATTTTTTATGGAAAGCTCAAAGATTAATTTAATGGAAAGGGCAGAGTATTTATGAATAAATTAGCGTTTATATTCCCAGGTCAGGGTGCACAGTATGTAGGCATGGGAAAAGATTTTTATGATACATATGATGAGGCAAAAGAAGTATATAAGCTTGCATCTGAAGCAACAGGACTTGATGTAGAGGCGCTTTGTTTCACTGAAAATGACAAGCTCAATATTACAGAATATACACAGATAGCAATGCTTGCAACAGAAGTGGCGACTCTTAAGGTATTAGAGAAAAAGCTTGAAGAAAAGGGTGTAAAGCCTGATGTGACAGCCGGATTAAGCCTTGGTGAGTATGGTGCACTTGCAGCAGCGGATGTGATGGAGCTCAAGGATTTATTTTATCTTATAAGACAAAGAGGCATTTTCATGCAGGAGGCTTATCCTGTAGGAGGTGCAATGACAGCAGTACTTGGTATGGACAGTGATAAGATAAATGAGATTTGTAAGGCAACTTCTGAAAGTACAAATCAGGTAGTTACCATTGCAAACTATAACTGTCCCGGACAGATTGTTATTACAGGTCAGGAGCAGGCAGTTGCAAAAGCAGCAGAGGCTTTAAGTGCAGCAGGTGCAAAGAGATGTATACCATTAAAAGTAAGTGGACCTTTCCATTCAGCATTACTTGGAGATTCTGGTAAAAAGTTAAGAGCAGAGCTTGATAAAGCACATATAAATGCTCCTAAGATTCCATATGTATGTAATGTTGATGCATCTTATGTTACAACTGCTGAGCCAATCAGAGAGCTTCTTGAAAAGCAGATTTCAAGTTCAGTATGCTGGCAGCAGAGTGTTGAGAAGATGATAGAAGATGGTGTTGATACATTTATCGAAATCGGACCAGGCAAGACTTTGAGTGGATTTATGAAGAAAATTAATAAGGACGTTAAGTGTGTAAATCTTGATAAATTAGCAGATTTGGATACAGTTTTGGACTTATTTTAATAGATATAGAGGGATTTAATAATGTTAAAAGACAAGGTAGCTCTTGTAACAGGAGCAGGTAGAGGAATTGGAAAAGAAATAGCTCTTACATTGGCAAAAAATGGTGCTACAGTAATCGTTAATTATAACGGTTCAAAGGAAAGTGCTGATAAGGTAGTGGAAGAGATTCAGGCAAATGGCGGAAATGCAGAGGCTGTTCAGTGCAATATATCTGATTATAAAGCAAGTGAGGAGTTTATAAAGAATGTACTTGCAAAGTATAAAAAGGTCGATATTCTTGTAAACAACGCAGGTGTTACAAGAGATAACCTTATTATGAGAATGTCTGAAGAAGACTATGATATGGTACTTGATACAAACCTCAAGGGTGCATTTAATATGATAAAACATCTTTCACGCAGCTTCCTTAAACAGAAGTCAGGAAAGATCATAAATATTTCTTCTGTAAGTGGTGTTTTAGGAAATGCAGGACAGGCTAACTATTCAGCTTCAAAGGCAGGTCTTATCGGACTTACAAAGAGTGTCGCAAGAGAAATGGCAAGTCGTGGAATATGCGTAAATGCAGTAGCTCCTGGATTTATAGATACAGACATGACAAGAGCACTTAGCGATGATGCAAAGGAGTCACTTAATAAAATGATTCCTATGGGAAGAACAGGAAATACAAAAGAAGTAGCTGATCTGGTACTCTTCCTTGCAGGCAGTGGTTCTGACTATATTACAGGTCAGGTAATCGGTGTAGACGGTGGAATGTCATAAGTTAACTTTATTTTAGTTGAAAGGACAAGGTTTTGAATATGAAAAAGAGAGTAGTAGTTACAGGTATGGGAGCAATTACTCCTATTGGAAACAGTGTTGAAGAGTTTTGGAATGGTGTTAAGGCAGGTCAGATTGGATTTGCACCAATTACATATTTTGATACAACAGATTACAAGTGCAAGCTTGCAGCAGAGGTAAAGAATTTTGATCCTTCTCAGTATATGGATAAGAAGGCAGCACGTCGTATGGAGCAGTTTTGTCAGTTTGCAGTTGCAGCAGCAAAAGAGGCTATTGAAGATGCAGGACTTGATATGGAAAAAGAAGATCCATACAGATGTGGCTGTGCAGTAGGTAGCGGTGTTGGTTCTTTACAGTCAATGGAAAGAGAATATACAAGACTTGTGGAAAAAGGACCTTCAAAGGTAGCTCCACTTCTTGTTCCACTTATGATTTCAAATATGGCAGCAGGCAATGTAAGTATTGCATATAATCTTAAAGGAAAGAGTATTAATGTAGTTACAGCATGTGCTACAGGAACTAACTCAATCGGTGAAGCCTTCAGAACAATCCAGTATGGTGACGCAGATGTCATGATAGCTGGTGGTACAGAAAGCTCTATCTGCCCTATTGGTGTAGCAGGCTTCTCTTCACTTACTGCTTTGTCTTCATGTGAAGATCCAACAAGATGCTCTATTCCATTTGATAAGGACAGAAGCGGATTTGTTATGGGTGAAGGTTCAGCAATTGTTGTTTTAGAAGAGCTTGAGCATGCACTTGCACGTGGTGCAAAGATTTATGCAGAGGTAGTTGGATATGGTTGCTCTTCAGATGCTTACCATATCACTTCACCTGCAGAAGATGGAATGGGAGCAGCTACTGCGATGCTTAATGCTGTAAAAGATGCAGGTATTGATCCAGATGATATTACATATATCAATGCTCATGGTACAAGTACACATCACAATGATTTATTTGAGACAAGAGCTATTAAGGCTGCATTTGGTGAACATGCAAAAGATATAAAAGTAAACTCTACCAAGTCTATGGTAGGACATCTTCTTGGTGCAGCAGGTGCTGTTGAATTTGTTACCTGTGTAAAAGAGCTTGAAGAAGGATACATACATCAGACAGTAGGACTTAAAGAGACAGAAGAAGATATGGATCTTAATTATTGCAAGCAGAGCTACAATGAAGAATTTAATTATGCATTAAGCAATTCTCTTGGCTTTGGTGGACACAATGCAAGTATTCTTGTTAAGAAATACAATGCTTAATTATTAAATAAGAAATATTCATGGAATTTATTTGACTGTTCAGGCAATGGGCAGCAGGAGAGGATGAGTGAAAAATGTCAGTATATAGTGCAAAGGAAATAATGGATATAATTCCACATCGTCAGCCTTTTATGTTGATAGATACAATTGAAGAGTTGGAAGAGGGAGTAAGAGCAGTAGGAAAGAAATGTGTAAGCTTTAATGAGCCATTCTTTAATGGACATTTCCCATCTAATCCTGTTATGCCGGGAGTACTTATTGTTGAGGCACTTGCACAGGTTGGTGCAGTAGCGATATTAAGTATGCCGGACTGGAAGGGCAAAACAGCATATTTTGCAGGAATTGATAAAGCAAGATTTAAGCAAAAGGTAGTACCGGGTGATGTACTTATGCTTGAGACAAAGATTATTAAAGTCAAGGGACCTGTTGGAGTTGGAGAGGCAACTGCAACAGTTGATGGTAAGGTAGTTTGCAAGGCCGAGTTGACCTTTGCAATTGGTTAGGATTGAGAGGTAAAAAAGTCATGGATAGAATAAAGCTGACTAGAACCGGAAGACTGTTTCCTGCTAATTTGTATAATAAATTAGAGCAGAAATTAAGAAATAAAACAGAAGATACAGTGGAGACAGAAAAAGAACCACAGCCGGTTAATACTGCTTCTGAGGAAAAACTTATTAAATGTACAAAATGTGGCAGAATGGTCAAGAGAGATCTTGTAGTTAAAAAGAAATACGTTTGCTATGAATGTGGTGCATATTTCAGGGTAAAAACTAAAAACCGTATTAAAATGGTAGCTGATATTAAGACTTTTGAGCCTTGGTTTGAAGATATGGAGGTAAGTAATCCTCTTAATTATGATGGTTATGAGGATAAGCTTGCACAGGCAAGAGAGAAGACGGGATTAAATGAAGCTGTTACAGTAGGACGTTGCAAGGTATATGGAGATGACATTGTACTTGGTGTATGCGATTCAAGATTTATGATGGCAAGTATGGGACATGTAGTTGGTGAAAAGATTACAAGAGCAATTGAGAGAGCTACAGAGCTTAAACTTCCTGTATTTATCTTTTGCTGTTCAGGTGGTGCCAGAATGCAGGAGGGTATAGTATCTCTTATGCAGATGGCAAAGACTTCAGCTGCAATAAAAAAGCATGGCGATGCAGGACTTCTTTACTGCTCAATCCTTACAGATCCTACTACAGGTGGTGTTACTGCCAGCTTTGCAATGTTAGGTGATGTAATAATGGCTGAGCCTGGTGCGCTTGTTGGTTTTGCCGGTCCACGAGTTATTAAGCAGACAATAGGTCAGGAACTTCCGGAAGGCTTCCAAACGGCAGAATTTCTTGTTGAGCATGGAATAATTGATGGTATTGTACTTAGGGAAAATCTCAAAAAGACTATTCATTTCCTTATTAAAGCACATCAGCCGCAGGAAGGTAAAAATACATATTCGAATTTCCAGGATGAGAACGGACCTCGCTTCGAACTCAGTGAGACCTTAAAAGAACAGGCCTGGAAAACAAATCCTTACAGCGCATGGGAAAAGGTAAAAAGAGTACGTCAGGTGGAACGTCCTTCAGCTGCAGATTATATGGATTATATCTTTGACTATTTTGTTGAGGCACATGGTGACAGAGCATTTAATGATGATGGAGCAGTAGTTGGTGGTATCGGATTTATTGGAGGACAGCCTGTTACAGTAATATCTGATATCAAGGGTAAGGACTTTAAGGAGTGTCAGGAAAGAAACTTCGGTATGCCTCTTCCTGAGGGATATAGAAAGGCACTCAGACTTATGAAGCAGGCTGAGAAATTCAATCGTCCAATAATCAGCTTTGTAAACACACCAGGTGCATTCTGCGGGATTGAAGCCGAAGAACGTGGACAGGGTGAAGCAATTGCAAGAAACCTTATGGAAATGTCAGGATTAAAAGTACCCGTACTGTGTATTCTTATAGGAGAAGGTGGAAGTGGTGGAGCTTTGGCTACTGCAGTTGGTAATGAAGTATGGATGATGGAAAATGCTACATATGCAATTCTTTCACCGGAAGGATTTGCTTCTATTCTCTGGAAGGATTCTTCAAGAGCACAGGAAGCAAGTGAAGTAATGAATATTACTGCACAGGATCTCAAACGTCTTGGTATTATTGAGCGCATTATCCCTGAATTTGGTGGAGCAGACGGTAAGACTGTCGAGGCGATAGCAGGTTACATGAAAGAACATATCAAGGAATTTCTTGAAAAATATGATGGTAAGAGCGGTGAACAGATCGCATTGGAAAGATATGAGCGTTTCCGCAAATATTAATTCGAAAGGCAAGGTATATAGTTAATGAATATAAAAATCACAGGTACCGGAAGCTGTCTGCCAGACAACGTGGTAACAAATTTTGATATGGCTAAGATAGTAGAAACCTCTGATGAATGGATTCGTGAGAGAACTGGTATTGCAGAACGTAGGATTTCTACAGGGGAAACAGTTGCTTCCCTTGCTGCAAAGGCCTGCGAGAGAGCACTTGAAATGGCTGGTAAATCTGCAAGTGAAGTTGATCTGATAATAGTTGGTACATGCTCACCGGAGCTTTTGCTTCCATGTGCAGCGTGTCAGGTACAGGCAAGCATAGGAGCAGATAAGGCAGTTGCCTTTGACCTTAGTGCAGCATGTTCAGGTTTCTTGTTTGCACTAAATACAGCTTATTCATATATTGCAGCAGGAATTTACAAAAATGCACTTATAGTTGGAAGTGAAGTTCTTTCTAAGCTTATGGACTGGAGTGACCGCTCTACTTGTGTTCTTTTTGGAGACGGAGCAGGCGCTGCATTTGTTGAAGCAGATGAGCTTGCAAATGATGGAAAATCTGGTATAATCAGCATGGTACAGGGTTCTGATGGAGCAAAAGGCATGGTACTTAGTTGTGGCCAGAGACAGGTTGCTAATCCGTACATAAAAGAGAATAATCTTCCATACAATAATGAAGAGTATATGTTCTCTCCTTATATTAAGATGAATGGTCAGGAAGTTTATAAGTTTGCAACAAGACAGGTTCCAAACTGTATAAAGGAGGCACTTGATAAGGCACAGCTTACAGTTGAGGATATAGATCTTTTTGTACTTCATCAGGCAAATGTAAGAATTATAGAGGCAGCCGCCAAGAGACTTAAGGCTGATATATCAAAGTTTCCTATGAATCTTGACCGAATAGGAAATATGTCATCTGCGACTATTCCTGTACTCCTTGATGAGCTTAATCGTGCCGGAAAGATTCATAAGGGTGATAAACTCGTTCTTTCAGGCTTTGGTGCAGGACTTACATATGGCGCAAGTGTAATTGTTTGGTAGAAAATTAACATGAAATTATGGACTGGAGTGAATATCAACAAGAAATAAGGTGGTAATACAGATATGGAGAAGAAACGCAGAAGCGGTACAAACCGGGCTCTTAATGAGTTATTGGTAAATCTATTTAATAGTGTTATGGAGACTGAGGAAAAGGCTATTATAACAGAACAGTTCAAGGATATTACGAATAATGATATGCATATTATTGATGCTATTGGTATTGAGGAACCTCGTAGTATGTCCGCAATTGCAAAGCTTCTTGATGTTACTGTAGGTACACTTACCACCAATATGAATTCTCTTGAGAATAAAGGATATATAGTGCGTGAAAGGAGCAAAAATGACAAACGTGTCGTTTTTGTTCTGCTTACCGAAAAGGGTAAAAAAGCTTTTTTTCACCACAGAGATTTTCACAAAAAAATGATAAAGTCAATTGTTAAGGATCTTGATGAAGAAGAGATGAAGGTTCTTATTCGCTGTATGTATAATTTAAATGATTTTTTTGATGAACAGTTAAAAAAATAGCATATATAATATTTACAAAACTATATTTCAATTCTATTATTGTATTGAAGTATAGTTTTTTACATTATAGGAAATTCCTATAAAATCGGAATTTATATGAAAGGCAAGGTTAGTAACGTGGTAAAAAAGCAGGAAATCTTATTTATGCATGATATTCATTCACACATTGACAGCTTTAAAACCATTGTAAATAAAGAAGAAGTATCAGCAGGTGGATTTGCAAGGATAAAGACCCTGATAAATGAAAAAAAGAAAAAGAATCCAAACGCTCTTGTTATAGATGGAGGAGACTTTTCGATGGGTACACTTATGCAGACAGCATTTGTAAAAGAGTGTCTGGAGCTTCGTATGCTGGGTGATCTGGAGTGTGATGTAACTACTATAGGTAATCATGAATTTGATTATGGAAGCAAGGGACTTTCAGAAGCGTTGAACACAGCAATCAAAAGTGGTGATAACCTTCCTAAGCTGGTACTTGGCAATATAGATTGGAAGGGTATGACTAAGAGAGGGCTTACAATCGGACAGCAGCTTTTAAAGAATGCATTTGAAAAATATGGCTTAAAGGATTATATAACTGTAAATAAGGGAGATATCAAAATAGTTATATTTGGACTTTTTGGAAAGCATGCTTACAGATGTTCAAACGCCTGTGAACTCAAATTCAGAGATTCGCTAAAAGCAGCAAGAGATATTGTAGATAAAATTAAGGCTAAAGAAAATCCTGATATGATAATATGCCTTTCTCATAGTGGCACATTTGATAATCTGAAAATGTCCGAGGATGAGAACCTGGCAAAAAATATTCCGGAAATAGATATTATTGTGAGTGCTCATACACATACAACACTTACAAAACCTATATGCTATGGTGACACTTATATTGTATCGTGTGGTTGCTATGGGATTAATTTTGGAAATATCTCAATGGAGCAGAAAGAAAATGGTCGTTGGAAGATAAATGAATATGAATTAATTCCAATAACAGAAGAAATAAAAGAAAATGATATAATCAAATCAAAGATAAAAGCAGTTTATGATCACATAGATCAGGAATATTTATTGCATTTTGGATATAGAAGAAATCAGGTACTTGCAAAGAATCGTGTAAATTTTTCAACTGTTAATGATCTTCTGTTTTCAAATGATGACCAGAATTTAGGAAATCTTCTGTCTGATGCATTCAGATATGCAGTTGAGAAATGTGATAAAAATGATACTAATCCGGTAGATATTGTAGTTGTACCGGCAGGCTGTGTCAGAGATACATTTTCAAAAGGATATATCACGGTTGAAAATGTATTTAACTCCTATTCGCTTGGAATGGGATATGATAAAAAACCGGTATTTCCACTTGCCAGTTCGTATCTTACAGGAAAAGAACTCAAGCTTATAATGGAAATAGATGCATCAGCCACAAATATGGGAGAGGTTGCAAGGCTATATACAGCAGGTCTTAAATATACCTATAATGTCAACAAGCTTTTACTAAATAGGGTTACGCAGTTTCATATTATGAAAAAAGATGGAAAACTGGAGCCTTTAGAAGATAAAAAACTTTATAGAGTAGTGGCAGACCTTGGTACAGCCAGAATGCTAAAGGGTATAAGAGAAATGTCATTTGGTCTTATTAATTTAAAGCCTAAGGATAATTTCGGAAGAGCAATAAAGGATTTAGAAAGTGCTATTATATATAATAATGATAAAGAGTTGAAAGCATGGGTTGCCATAGCTATGTATATTCAAAGCTTTCCTGATACAGATGGTGATGGGATTGCGGATATACCTTATGAATACAGTGTTGCAGATGGTCGCAGAAGCATATGTGAAAGCAGACCTTTTAGAGAAATATTATTAAGATATTTTTATAAGCCTAAAAGAAATCTCGGGTAAATTACCTGAGATTTCTTTTAGTTTTAAGAGCCTTTTTGTTGATATACATTAACATATCAGCTTTTTCCATAGCATCTTCAAGGGTCATGGAACCATGCTCTATAAGTACATATCCATGTGCTATCTGAAGACGAAATTCATTATCAGGATTATGATTTTGTTCATTGCAATAATCTCTAAGACAGTTAAATCCGTTTCTATAAGTCTGTTCGGGATCTTTGCCATCAAGCATAACCAGAAATTCATCTCCACCCATGCGGTAACATTTTGCCTGTGTTTCAGGAAATGCAAGTTTAAGTCCCTGAGCAACAGCATTTATCATTTTATCACCAATTTCATGTCCAAGATTATCATTTATAAGCTTTAGATTATTGACATCAAGTTGAATTATGCCTATTGGAGTATTGTTTCTTATCATATTATTATATAGCTTTTCATGCTCACCATAACCGGTTCTGTTGTACAATCCTGTAAGATAATCATGTATTGCCATATCATGTATCATGTCAGATTTAAGTCCTTTTGAAAATGTATTTGCAACCTGATTGAGCTGGTAAAAAATAAGGCATGAAAGAAAGCATATAAGGGCAATTCGTACATGGGTTGAATATGAGCTGTATATTCCCGTGATATATCGGGCAAGTGCTGATATAACACAGAAAATAAGCACAATAAGTATGATTGCTATTAGTAACAGACTCTGCTTTTTATCATTTGGATTTATGTAGCTTAGAGTAAGCATTACCATAAATGGTATCATAACACCTAAAAGTACATGGGTAAATGTAAGCGTATAATGAAATTCTGCAAGATATGTAACATGCAGAAAACATACCGCAAACATATTAATAGAGCAAATCCATGTATAAAAATAAGAAAGCATCTGCATTTTTCCACGAAGTCTGTAGCAGGCAAGTACTCCAAGTGAAAGTGGAATGGCGGGTAATGATACATATTCTATCATGTGTATGACTTCAGAGTGTCCTATAAAAAGCTGCCATAAAAGAGTCTCAGCATTTGACCATTGAGCACAGAAGAATGTAGCAATACCAAGATAGAGTAAATCCTTACCAAGATTATTACTATGACTTAAATGAAAATGGGCATATATAAGCACTAATCCCATTAAATAAAAAAAACTGCTTATAATAAAGCCAAAAAGGCGAGAGGATACTACT
>JAFPAQ010000114.1 GCA_017424235.1 Lachnospiraceae bacterium
ACCATCATCTACGCCTGTAATCGAGAACTGTGTTCCTTCCTGGTTAACTTCAAATTTTTTCTCTACCCATGTATCATTACCATTTACTTTAACTAATTTCTCGATTTTGAATTCTGCTCCGGCAAGTGGTCTGTGTGGTTCGCTGTCATCTACCTTGTTTACTACTACTTTGTATGTGAATACAATGTTGTTGTCATGTGTTGTTTCACCAAATCCTTCTACATCAGGACTATTTGAATAAACTAACCATGACTCATTGATATTACCCTCTGAACCAACTACACAGTCCTCATTAAGTGTACATGTATACTTAACTGTAATCTTAGAATCTTCTGTAACACCTGCTACATCTTTTAAATTGTTAAATATTACCTTGAATTCCTGAGCGTTTGGAGTTTCAACAACATATTTATCTGCTGAAATTTCTGATTCTCCAAGAAATACCTTTACGTCATTGTTAAATGTAAGACCTTTTTCCATCTTATCGTTGAATGCATAATAGAATGTCTTATATTTATTATAGTTTGCAGGAATTGTACCTGTAATTGTAAATGGAACAGCATCTCCTATATCATAGTCTGCTGTATCCTGTAACTTCTCTGAAGCATTTGTTGAATCGTTAATATCATCAACCTTCTTTTCTGAAATTACAGAACCAACCTTTGCTGCTACTTCAACATTACCAACTAACTGAATAACATAACTACTCTTTGTGTCTTTTGTTCCTGTAGTCTTGTCCTCAAGCTTATCTTCTGGTGTAACATCCTCAAGAATATAGTAACCTGCCGGAAGTTCAACATTAGTTTTGCTGCCTGCTACTGATGTAAATTCTTTTACTGCTTTACTTGTATCAATTGCACCAAAAATCTGTCCTCTAATGCTTTCAAGCTGAGCATCATTTAAATCTTTCAAATATTTTGCAAAAACATCTGCTTTAGCATAGTTTTCGCCATCTATTGATATTCCGCCTGCTTTAACACTGCTACCCCACTCAATATCTGAAAGAATATTTTTGCCTTCAATTTCAGCAAGAGTACCTGTAAAAATCTGGTATACCTTATATGTATGTGCTACTTTACCTTTTTCCTCAAATGACATATTGTATGTCTTGCTTACCTCTGATACCTGATTTACAGTCTCCTCTGCAAATGCCATGCAAGGCATAGCCATAGCCATTGATACTGCCAAAAACATTGCTAATACTTTTCTCTTCATTTTACTCCTTAATTCCTTTCTACCTCATTAGTTAAAATATACTCTTCCACCATCGTTCAATCCTAAACAGGAGTGTTCCTCTTCCACCTGTTTCAGGCAAAGAATAAGCTTTCGATGACTGGTTTGTCAATTTATAATAACGCAATCCATCTTCAGTAGTGATTTCAACGTCTCCCACCTGATGATATCCATCATCAATATTTCCATTTGTATCAACTACTCCAATTTCTGTGACAATATATTTGTACACACCTGCGCTACCATCATTTTTTGAATAATAATATGGAAGATCTGTTATCTTCATACTATATTTCCCAAGCATTGGGTTTTCATTATTACCCAGATTGCCTTCATCGCGAATATTTCGATCAGCATACAATCTATATACAGATTTATTTCCTGTCAGCCTTCCATCTTCGGTTGTTTGTTCTAACACAAACTTAATACCCAGGTCATAACTGTTTGTATTCAGTAATGAAGTATCTTCATACCCACTATATGTGAGCCATTTCTTTTTAACCGCAATACTTGTATTTCCAACCCTGTTTCTTATTATTATTGTCCCCTGGTTTATATTTCCATTAATCGTGTCCATATAATTGAACTCAGTTTCTGCATTTTCGATATTACAGCTTACTTCTTCTACATCATATATATAATTTTTGATTACATTTTTAGAATCTGTTTTTCTTAATGGAAGATTAGTCAATGATGTTTTCCAACCTTTATCACTACTAATCGTAAAAATATAAGCCTGTCCCGGATTTCTCTTATCAGCTGGTTCTTTTATGTAAATATTTTCACCATCAACTGTTACATCACCATAGTAATAGTACCAGTCTTTACCCTCATTAGTAGTAAATTTCAGTCTGAACTGTACCATACCTTTGCCAGGATTAAATATCTGTGTACTTCCATCCGGCATAAAGAACTGCTTGTCTACTTCAATATTTGTAAACTCCCATTCCTTCTGATTTACAAGATAATATATTCCATTTGATAAATACACTACTTCACTTACAAGCTTAAAGCCTTGAACTTCAGCCTCTGTAACATAATAATAAACACTCTGTCCGGACTCGTTTGCCTTTGGTAATTCTTCCCATGTATAACGCCAACCATTATCCTTTTTTAATACTACCGGATTTCCATAAGGCTTTCCCTGTGACATATCACTGACTGTCTGATACAACTGTACTGTAATAGACTCAGGTAAATTATCACCGATTTCAGTACCATCAATATCAAGCCACTTCTTCTCTACAGATATTGATGTATTCGCAGAGTTATTAAACAGTATCTGATTTTCATAAATAATTTCCTTAGTATGATTGCAGGCTACTTCAAGCTTTCCATTGTTTATCCATACCTGATCATATTTTTCAGCATTTATCTTATATCTCTCGTAATCAGCATTTATAGTGTTACCATTTTTCGTAACTGTGACTTTGATTACATACTCTGTTGAATCATACTGATATTTGGGATTTTCGCCCTTAAGCTCTATAAGCTTATACCAGTGAACTCCAACATCCCCATCACCATATGATATTTCATCAAAGGTTATGTCCTTGCCATTATTCTGTTTTGTCTGGATAGGTACCCAACGATATACATCCCACTCAGATAACTGGAATGAAAACTTATCATCATTTTCTGTTGGTGCAAATCCATCAACGTTTTTTGTTGCATAAATTTTTGCAGAAAATGGAATTGTAGTACCTGTAAAGTCTGTACGGTGTGTCTCACCTTCGATAAGAATGTTATCAGCAATTACTGTACCATTCATATTTTTGGCTTTCACACTTGCACCCGGAGCAATGATAGCACCTGTCATATTCTGTACATTATTTATCTGCATTCCGGGATTAACATTATAAAAGTTCCATATTACCTTACCTGCTGAGAAATCAACTGTCTCATTTGTACCTACCGGATTACCATAATTATGAATAGTATATGAACCATTATTATTTTTAGAATATTCTGTATCAAAGTATATCTTGGCTTCATTTGGAAACGTTACTGAATTAACTCCTGAACAGTCTACATTAATAATAATACTTCCACTTAATGCATTTCCGTTCGCATCTTTCTTAAATCCCAAAATCTTTAAAGCTTCATTTCCACCTGTAAGATTACCATTAGGGAAATCCGAAGCTTTCATATTATAGTATCCTGCAACATCAGGATTAGTCAGCAAAATATATCTGTTATTCTTATCATCATTATCATCAGTTTGAAAATCCACATACACATTGGTATCAGACATCTTTGACAGATTATTACTTATTACACTTATTTCTTTTTTAACCTGATCAAGATTTATAAATGGTGCAGCATTGGTATCTACATCCTTTACAATATACTTTGCTGCCTGGTCTCTTGTTAATTTTGTACCACCGACACTTATAAATGAATTGTACTGATCTGAAGCTATTTTACTTGAACTTCCAAGTATCAAAGCATGCCATTTACCATTTCCCTGACCTCTCTCAGGTATTACACCGGCAAATCCATTATTTACCAGATTCTGAATGTATGACAATTCACTTATATTTCCTGTACTGCCTCTTGTACCCCAGTCATTTGCATTTATATATGCATTTTTTGCAAGTATGTTTCCATTAAAGTCGCAACTGAATCTCAATTCATTAAAAGCTACCATATGAAAGCTACTTGCTACCTGACCTAATGCACCATTATCATTTCTGTACTGTGCATACTCATCTGTGAGAAATGCATTACTTGTATTGTTATATTTAAATTCAAAGAAGTTATTATCATATTTTCCTTCTTTAATATCTGTTATTATCTTTACAGTTGTTACAAATGTATATATTGAGAATGACTGTGCATCAAAGGAAATCTGTCCATCCTTATCCACAGTCTCTGTACCGATTATCTTGCCACCGGCTTCTTCTCTGTGAATAATTGTGATTTCTGCATCTTCTTCAAATTCTTCTTTAAGGAACTGAACTGAAACCTTAACCTCTGCCTCCGGCTCTATTTCCTTTCCATCAACATAGAATCCTATATCAAGAGAAACACACATATCCAGGTCTTCATCTTCCATAATCTCAGATACTTCAGAATTGACTTCCTTAAATCTCTCATCCTTTTGAGTTATCTTCTGAAC
>JAFPAQ010000115.1 GCA_017424235.1 Lachnospiraceae bacterium
AGGGCAGGGTCGAGGGAATTGCAGACATGACAATATCATGATTAGAGGATATTGGAGAAGTGCCGGAAGCATTATCGAAAATAATTTATGAACAGAATGACATTAATATATTGGAAAAAAGGCATAAGACAGCAGCAAAAGCCCAGTCCATAGAAGAATTTGAGCAGAAGATAGGACTTGTGGAAAAGTAAGTGACTGGAGATATTTAGAGCAATTGGAACGATTTTTCCTGTATCGAGCTTCCAACATAGTAGAAATAGGGACGGTTCATGCTGTATCGTGTTTCCAACATAGTAGAAGAAGTGAGCAATAGGGACGGGGCTTACTGTATCGTGTTCCCCAACGATACAGAAGCCCCGTCCCAATTGCGAACCAATTGCGAACGTCCCTATTGCGAACGTAGTCCCTATTGCTCAACAAATATCTTGACTCAATATCTTGAATAGAGTTATAATTAACATAAACACTTTAAATAAGATATACAATTTAGACATTATTGAAAATGTTTGTGTCAAAAGGAGAAAAGTCAATGCATATAAAAATGGGAAAATTTTGGGCGATAACACTGGCGGCTGCGTTAACCTTTAATTCGGTGCCTGTGTCAGCAACAGAGGATTTGACAGAAGCAAGCACAGAATATGAAAGTGAGATAATAACTGAGCTTGAAGAAGAGAGTGAAACAGAGTCAAATACTACTGATAAAGCAGAGACTGAGAGTGAAACAGAGTCAAATACTACTGATACAATAGAGACTGAGAGTGAAACAGAGAACAGTACAGAAGTTTACAGTGAAAACAAGACAGAAACGGAAAGCGAAACCGAGACAGAAACTGAGACAGAAACCGAAACAATGACGGAGACAGAAACCGAGATAGAAACGGAAAGCGAAACCGAGACAGAAACTGAGACAGAAACCGAAACAATGACGGAGACAGAAACCGAGTCACTGGACTCTCTGCCATATTGTGATGGTGTAGAAGAATTTGACCTTGGTTTAAGTGATATCTGGGGAGGACGTACATATTCAACTTATTCAATAAATGAACTTGGCGTGTCAGAATCAGATGCCAAATATGATCCAAGAGATAGCAAGTATACATTACCAATCAGAGATCAGCATGGTTCACAGAGCTGCTGGGCACATTCTGTAATGGCTTCCATGGAGGAGTCTATTGTAAGAAGATATACGGATATATCAGCAGACAGTATAAATATGTCAGAGAAGCATTTGGCATATTTCTCAAGAAATACAGGATATGATGCACTTGGAAACGATGGAGGAGATACTATAACGCCCAATAGTGCAAGCAGCTATTATGACAAAGGTGGTCATAGTTATCTGGCTGCAATCAGGCTTATGAACTGGCAGGGAGCAGCTTCAGAAAATAATGGTTCAGATTATTCAATAACATCAAATAGGGAAAATGATCTGAGTTGGACACCTGATAAAAAAGAAGCACAGATAAATACAGATTATATTCTTAAGGAAATGAAGTTTATACCAACCAGGGATTATACGTCAAGTGATCCTGACAAACTTAATACTAAGCTTTCAGTGATTAAGAAGGCAATAGTAGATTATGGTTATGTAGATTGGTCATATTATTCAAATGATAAGTATTTAAAAAATGGTAAATATATATACACCTACGATTCCAATACAAGTACAAATCATGCCATTTCAATAATAGGCTGGGATGATACTGTCAGTGCAGATAATTTTAAGATTACATATGATGGGAAAACTTATAAGCCGGCAGGAAATGGTGCATGGATAATGCGAAACAGCTGGGGCACAGACCTTGGTGAGAATGGATATTATTATATATCATATTATGACCTGAGCCTTGGCAGTGCAAATGCAGCGACAGTCTCAGTGGCAGGCTTAAGGTCTGAGTACGATAATAATTATTTTCATGGAAACACAAACTGTATTCCGGACAGTACTATTTTTGGAAAAAAATTTGCAGAGGTATATACAGCAAAAAAGGAAGAAGAAATTCTTAAAGCTGTATCGTTTATGATAGCCTCAGACTCATCTGATTATACACTTAATATATATGTAAATGGTGAAAATAAACATTCACAGACAGGTAAAACAGATTATGCAGGTGTATATACTGTAGATTTGGATGAGGATATTACTTTAAAGAAAGATGATGAGTTTAAGATAGAACTTGTTTTTAATACCAGTGAAGCAATACGAACCGATAATCGTTCAGGTTCTGATAGTGCAAGCAGCAGTTCTAATAAAACAAGTAAGGGTGAGAGTTTTAGAGATGGTACTGATATATCTGCATCAGGATGCAACAACAGAATCAATGCACTTACGGTAAATGATAATACTGCCAGATATAATGTATACTTTTATGACAGCAAGTCAAAGACAAAGCTGATGGATAAGCAGTCAGTAAAGCAGGGAGAGTCAGCCTTAGTTGTGGATGCTTCTAAACCAGGCTATACCTATGAATGGAAACGAGTAATCGATGACACAATTGTATCAGATTTCAGTAATATAACATCTGACCTTGAGGTATATGCTGATTATACAATAGAGAATTATACAATTACTTACCATTTAAATGGAGGTACACAGGGAGCAAATCCTGAGAACACTTATACAGTTGAAGATAAAGTAACACTTCCGGTAGCGCAGAAAGAGGGCTACACCTTTGCAGGATGGTGTGAAGAAGCAGACTGTACAGATACTCCTGTTACAGAGATTTTAGAAGGTACCACCGGTAATAAGACATATTATGCATTGTTTATACAGGAGGTTACAGTATCAATATCACCTTATAGTACAGGCGTGTGTTCAATAGATGAAGGAAATACGATAAGCATAACAGCAGTACCTGTCAATGCTGTCATATATTATACAACAAATGGAGCAGACCCTAAGACTTCAGGAGCTGTATACACAGATGAAATAGAAATAAGTAAAGACATGACTGTGAAAGCTTATGCTAAATATCAGAGTGGAAGCACACAAATACATAGTGATGTTGTTACGCAGCAGTATAAATATTATAAGACCTCAGTAGAGCTTAATCAGAATACAGCATCAATTGTAAATGGAAAAACCCTGTCCTTAACAGTGACACAGCTTCCAGCACTTGACAGCGGTACAGCTGCGGTTAGCTGGTCAAGCTCAAATGAAAGTGTTGCCACTGTATCGCAGGAAGGACTTGTCACAGCCGTAGGAAAAGGAAATGCTACAATAACTGCATCGGCTAAAGACCATAATAATACTATCCGGACAGCTACGTGCAGCATAACTGTAACCAACCCAATATACAAAGTTACATTTATGGGACCTGACGGAAAGCAGCTTGCAGAAAGAAAGGTTGAGCAGGGAGAAGGTACGGATTACACACCTTCTGTAAAGGGCTATAAATTTGAGGGCTGGATAGGTGAAGAATATAAGAATGTACAGTCAGATGTGATTGTAAGTGGAAATTTCGTAGCAATTGAATATGATATTAAGTATGAGCTTGAGGGTGGAACAAATTCAAATATGAATCCACTTAAATATACGATTGAATCCAATATAGTTCTTCAGCCTGCTACCAGACCAGGATATATTTTTGATGGCTGGTATACTACAAGTTCAAAAACAGGTACACCGGTTACTGTGATAGAAGCAGGGAATATGAACCTTATAACTTTATATGCCAAGTGGACTATGAGTAAAGGCTTTGACATAAGGGGAAATGAGGATCAGGTATATACCGGAAAAGATATCAGGCTTTCCAAATTGTTAGTTTATTATGATGGAACTCTCTTAAAAGAGGGAACAGATTATGATGCCAAATACAGTAATAACATAAATGTCGGAGAGGCAAAGGTTACAATCACAGGAAAAGGCAGATATACCGGAAGTGATAAGGTATACTTTAATATAAAGCCTGCAGATATTTCCAAAGATAATATTAAGCTTACCTTTGCAAATACCACAGTCAAATATGCATATAGAAATAAGATACCTTCAGTGACGGTATATTATGAGGGAAAAACCTTAAAGAAAGGCACACATTACACTATCAGTGGTACTCCCGCCGATAGTAATGTTATGATTACAGGAAAGGGCAATTTTACAGGTTCAAAATCAGTTGCCATTAACCTGTTAGGTGAAGGTGAAAAGCCTGTAAATATTTCAGGTGTAAAGGTCACCTTAAAGAAAAATGGTCAGAAACTTGGCAAAGACAATAAATTTATCTACACCGGCTCAGAGCAGAAAGCTTCGGTAGATGTAACCTATAAAGATAAAATGCTGGTTTCCGGCACTGATTACACACTTCAGTATGCAAATTGCGTAAATGCCGGTGAAGCAACCATATCCGTTATTGGCTGTGGAAAATATACAGGTACTAAGAAGATAACTTATACTATTGGCAAAGCTTCTATAAAAGACTTTGATAACAGCTTTAATGTGGCTTCAGTTACATATGCAAAGGGCGGTGTAAAGTCTCCGGTAAAATGTTCGGGCAAACTTGTAGAGGGAAAAGATTATAGGGTTGAATATGCAGGTCATGGCAGAACAGGCACTGCATCAGCTACTATTAAGGCAAGAGGTAACTATAGCGGAAGTATAAAGAAGACATATACAATAAATCCAAAATCAATAAGTGACAGTACAATTGATATTATTGTTCCTGATATAGTAAAAAAATCAAATACATATAAAACAACACCAATTCTTATAGACAAGGAAAATGGCAGGATACTGACATCAGGAACTGATTATTCTTTTAAATGCTCAAAGGATTTTGGCATAACCATAACCGGTAAGAAAAATTATCAGGGTACTGTAAATAAACAATATAAGGCGGTTGAAGCTGCAAAGGATATTTCAAAGGCTACGATTAAGGTAACAGAAAAGTTTTATTATGATGGAACTGCCCTGACAGTATCAGAAATAGAAAAATATGTAGAAGTATATTCAGGTAAAAATGAATTAAAAAATGGTACCGATTATACAATAGCAGCAGCAAGTGGAAATCCTGTTTATGACAAGTGTACATTTATATTAACAGGAAAAGGCAGCTACACCGGAATAAAGAAATTTACTATTACAATAAAGAAAAGAACATTGGATTAGATGTATTTAAGGTCAAAAGGGGACAATAAAAAGCAAAAGACTGTCACCGCAGTTTGGGGGTAACGTACTTGGAAGACAGATATGAATTGACAATACTTATGCCGTGCTTAAATGAGGCAGAGACTCTTGAAATATGTATAAAAAAGGCACAGCGCTTTCTTGAACAAAATAATGTATGCGGTGAAGTGCTTGTAGCTGATAACGGCAGTACAGATGGCTCCAGAAAGATTGCAAAGCGTTGCGGTGCGAGACTTATATATGTCGAGGAAAAAGGCTATGGTGCAGCTCTTATCGGCGGTTGCAATGCTGCCCACGGCAAATATGTGATAATGGGAGATGCTGATGACAGCTATGACTTTGAGCATCTTATGCCATTTTTGGAAAAACTCAGGGAAGGCTATGACCTTGTCATGGGAAACAGATTTAAGGGTGGTATAGAGCCAGGTGCCATGCCACTGCTACATAAATATTTGGGCAATCCTGTGCTTTCCTTTGTAGCCAGACTGCTGTTTCCCAGTCCTGTGGGAGACTATCACTGTGGACTTAGAGGATATCGCAAAAAAGCCATTCAAAAGATAGGTCTGGTGACTACAGGCATGGAATATGCCAGTGAAATGGTAGTAAAGGCAACCCTTTATCATCTTAGTATAGTAGAGGTGCCGACTACTCTTAAAAAGGATGGCAGGTCACGCGCACCGCATCTTAGAAGCTGGTCTGATGGCTGGAGACATATGAAATTTCTGCTGATGCATAGTCCAAACTGGCTGTTTATGTATCCGGGTGCGATACTTTTTGTGATTGGCATGACTGTAATGACAATACTTAGCTTTGGAACTATCAAGATAGGACAGGTAGGACTTGGCATTCATACCATGATGTATGCGGCAGTAGCAATGATGATAGGTTATAACCTGATTATGTTCTCAACGTTTACCAAGATAT
>JAFPAQ010000116.1 GCA_017424235.1 Lachnospiraceae bacterium
GAGCTTTCCTATTTAGTTGCCCATTCTATGTATCATCTTCTTGGCTACGACCACATCACAGATGAACTTAAAAAAGATATGAGAGAAAAGGAAGAGAATGCTCTTAAAGGTATTTTATAATGAGTTTTTTTGGACATTTAAAAACAATTACAAAGCATAGAAATGTAGTTATTCGCCACGCTTTTATGGCGGGTATCCCTTTGAGAGGACTGCTTCATGATTTGTCAAAGTATATGCCCTGCGAATTTATGTCAGGCGCTAAATACTATGTGGGGACAAGAAGCCCAAATGAGATAGAAAGAGAAAAATATGGTTATTCCAAGGCGTGGCTTCATCACAAGGGAAGAAATAAGCATCATTTTGAATACTGGTGCGATTATGACCCTGTGACAAAAATTATGCGTCCTGTTGAAATGCCTGAAGTTTATCTTATAGAAATGTTCTGCGACCGTGTTGCTGCAAGTAAAATATATAAGGGTAAGAATTATAAGGATTCTGATCCTCTTGAATATTTTATGAAAGGAATAAACACAAGGCAGATTCATAAAAATACATCTGACAGACTGGAAATGCTCCTTACAATGCTTGCAGAAAAAGGTGAAAAGGAAACCTTTAAGTATATAAGAGAAAATATAACAAGAAAATGAAAATGCATCACAGTGAACTCCACTGTGATGCATTTTTAATAGTACATATCATAAATTTACCTCAACTATGTTTATAATAAAACATTTCTTGACTGTTTACATATACTACGATATAATTACAGATATATTCACATATAATTTGTGGTGCATTTTTTTCAAATTGCCCCAAATCCCCCAGTTAGAATTATATTTCAGGAGGAAAAAATATGAAAAAATCTTTGACTAAGATGCTGGCACTATTGGTAATAGCTGTTATAATTGTATCAACGCCTTGCATTACTACGTTTTCTGAAACAGTCACCACAACAGTTGTAACAGATGATTTTGATTCCTATAATCAGGAAGCTTCATCAGCATCAAGTCTTACAACAGGAGGCGGACGCTATGTAGCAAAAACAAATGGCACAGATGCTTTAACATGGTACGCGTCATCAAGCGGATTTGGTGCTACTGCAGCTCGCGCAGGTATAACAGCCAGTCCGACAGATTCAAACAACAATGTTCTTGCAATTGAATCAAGAAGTTTACACAATACCTGGAACCAGAAACCTCGTGTGATTTATCAGAACCTTGCTGTAAACAGTACTGATACATACACCTATAAATTTGATTTCTACAAAAGTGATGATACAGCAGGCGGCGGTATTGTCTTTAATTTCAGCGGTAGCAATTCAACAGCAGCAGCGTCTGCCAATTATTATGCAATAGACTTTAATGGCAAAAACGACCACGCTTACGGATATCCTGCATCAGATGTGTATTCAACAGTTGTAATTAAAAACGGTGAATATATAACAGATGCTATAATTAATACAACTCCTGAAACTACCTTCCTTTCACGTACAGCTCATGACTTTATTCCTTCAAAAGCATGGTATACAATGGAACTGACTGTTACAGGCGGAAGATTTAACTGGACTGTTAAACAAACATCCTCAGGCACAACCATTCAGACAGGTAGCTGGACAGATTCAACACCCATTACAGGCACAAACTTAAGTTTTGCATTTGTTGCCGGTGGTCAGATGAGTCAGTATATGTATTTTGATAATGTTTCAGTAACACAGAAAACAAATAATGACACTACAGAGCCTGAGCCTGATACTAATGGCACATC
>JAFPAQ010000117.1 GCA_017424235.1 Lachnospiraceae bacterium
ATGAAGTTATCATTCCCCTATCTTATAATCCTCAATCACACATGTATGCTCCCTTGTATCTTTATCATAGTTGATTCCAACCAGCAGAATATTTCCCCTGTATTCTTCAAGGCTTTTGCAGTACTGCTTCTCTTTAATCTGTGCTATTGCTCCTTTGGCTGTCTTATCCCATTTTAGCTCCACTACAAGAGCCGGCTTTTCAGGGAACTTTTTTCTTGGAAGATATACCATATCGGCAAAACCTTTTCCGCTCGGCAGCTCACGATACACCGTATAAAAATTCCTTGCTGCAAACAATGCAAGTGAAATCGTATAGCTTAAGGCATTTTCGTCATTGTATTGGATATGCGCCGTCTCAAAATGAGCCTGTTCAATGCCTTCCACCACCTGAGAAGTTCGTCCCTGCCAGATGGCGTTTAAGGTTTCCGCAGAGTTTTTCAGTGCCTTTGATACCTCGCCCCAGTCAGAGACGGAGACTGCTGTTGCAAACTCTTTTTTTATTTCATTGTTTGGTATAAACACGCACTCATGGTCAAAATCATATCCCAAATATCCCAAATGAATCAGTAGAGTCAGTACATCATCCTTATTATTTAATGTAACCATGTCATTAGCAAAACTGCCTGTATTTACAGGGACATTTTCGCCTGCCATCATACGCAATACATTATCCTTTAGTCCTTCAAAATTCATGTCAATGTACATACGCAGTGCCTCGAAAGTTTCTGTCCGGTTCCAATAGGTATCACATATTCCTGACAATACTGCCTGCACGACAGATTTTGGATTATAAACAGACTTTTCTTTGACAAAATGATATCCATTATACCATTCTTTGAGTTCCATAGGATTTCTTTCATACTTTGTACACAGAGCCTCTACCTCATTCTCTGTAAAACCTACAAACTCTGCAAGCACATCCGGATTTGTCATGGAAAACTCACTGAACATATTTAGTGCAGAATGTGTTCCATACTTTTTAATAGGGAGTATGCCTGTCATGTATGCAAGATAAATGTATTCTTTATCTTTTAATAAATCCCTGAGAAAATCCAGGTATTTATCCTGATCATCTTTATGGTTTCTGTATTCTCTAAAAACACAATCCCACTCATCAATAATAATTATGAAAGGACGTTTTGTCTCCTCATACACCTCTTTCATGCTCTCCGTCAAATCTGTATCATCAAAATAATCAATATCCGAATAGGCTTTCTTGATATCCCTCATAACAAGCTTTTTTATTCTGGAAATCATTTCATCCATAGATTTGCTCCTGCTAAGGAATTCCTGCATATTCAATGTTATAACATCATATTTATTCAAATGCTTTTCGAAACTATCACATTTTGCAATCTTATATTTTCTAAATAACTCCTTAGAATCACAGCCACGGCTATAGTATGCCTCTAACATTTTTGCTGCCACTGACTTTCCAAAACGACGTGGACGACTGACACATATATATTTCTGCTCTGTATGAAGCTTTTTATTTGTGTATGCGATCAGCTCTGTCTTATCAACATATATTTCCGAATTAATTGTTTCTTGAAACTTATAATTCTCCGGATTCAGATAAATTCCCATATCAAGGCTCCTTTCCTTCGTCAGCCATATACCTTATCATAGCACAAAAGGTGTTCTGGTGAACACCTTTTCATAACTATTTTTTCACGATGCATCCCTTTTTGTAAAAACAGATACCATACTTTAACACGCTTTTACAACCCTCCGACAGCAGACTCTGCTCATACTGTTTTTCCTCAATCTGCTGCAGGGCAAGGTCACACATATGCTCCATATTGCCAAAGCTGTCTGATACCTTTAACTCCAGTATCACAGCCCTTCCCCTGAATTTCATTTCTTTCATGATAATATCAGATCTTCCCATACCGGATTCTCTGTTTGACAAAATCTCGTATCTCTGCTGGCATTTTAAAATTCCTGCAAGAAATCCATGATAATAATTCTCTGCATAGTCATAAAAGCTTATTGTTTCCATCAACTGCTCTGAAAGAAAGTCGCCGATTTTATCACAGTCACCATCCTCAAAAGCTTTGATTAATTCTGTCAGATCGGTCTTTTGTATTAACTTATCAAACCATGCCAAAATCGTGCGCTTGTAGATGGAACGAATCTCTGTATTTGGTATTGCAAGCTGCACATAGATTGTGTCATCCTCCAGATGCTCTGATATCTTTTTAAGATACCCTGTAAAATAAAGGAAATTCCACAAATTATCTTTAGATTCATGAATATCCTCATAGGTAATATCCTCATGAACCGGTTTTTCTATCGTTTCCCCTGCGATCAACTGCTCGATTTCTTTTTTCGTTGCAAGGTCTGCCTCTTCTATCAATTCACGGATAATGCTGTTAGATGAAGTATTTGACCAATAGGCTTGCACAATACTGTCCTGATTTGCACATAATCCATCCACATAGTTTATGATACTCCAAGGATTGTATATCTCATTGTTGCCAAACAGGTAACCATCATACCAGCTTTTTACTTCTTCAAATCTATCCTCTATTTCATAATATTTTAGCATTTCCATTACTTCAGTTTGTGTAAAACCGAAGTAATCTGAAAACTGATACCTGCTTAGTGAATAGATTTTAAGATTGTTCAGCCCCGTAAAAATACTCTCTCTACTGATTCTAAGACATCCTGTTATAACTGCGAACTCCAAACTGTCATTAGTTTTTAGTGCGGACTCAAACAGTGAACGGATAAATGCCACCATCCTGTCATAGAAGCCTTGAAAATAAGCGTTTTCAAGTGGAACATCATATTCGTCAATCAGCATAATTACCTTTTTCTTATGATACCTTTCAAGACAGTTGGAAAGAAATCGCAACGCATCTGCATAATCCTTATCACTGCCCTTATCACTCATAATCAGCTTATAACGAATCTGCCCTCCATCACTCTCAATCTGATTCAACAAATAACTGTGTCTGCTAAATTCATCTGCTATTTCACGTCTAAGCATCGCATATGCTAATTCATAA
>JAFPAQ010000010.1 GCA_017424235.1 Lachnospiraceae bacterium
AAAATGAAGCAACCTGAAACAAAAAAACTATACGGATTTTTTCATTTTCGATATATGGAACTTTCTTTTGTTGAAACAGCAATTCAGATATTTGATTTTGAAGTTTATAAATATACAACAATTTATCCTCAGAACGTTTATATCTTTCCCATGTCCATCTTTCAATTTGCTTATCGATTTGTTCAAACCTTTTTGCTGTCCAATATTTTATCTTTTCATCTACAGCTTTTGTTGTCTCTTCCTTTATCTTCTTATTTTGCTTATCAATAGCTTGCATCAACTTTTTATCATATCCATCAATTGACATAGACACTTTTTTATCTAATCTATCAACACCTTTGTTGAGATCATGATCTAACTCATATCCTAATTCATCTAATAACTTATCGGTTCTTTTATATCTTTCCCACGTCCATCTCTCTATCTGTTTATCCAGTCTTGCAATAATTTCCTCTGTACGGTCGATTTGTTCTTCATATTTGACATTTTCAGTTTCCGTACTTGTTATATTATTTTGATTTTTCAATTCTTCACGTACAGCATATTGAACAGCCGCAATTAATCTTTCTCTAATATACTTTTTTAATCCCATTTTATATCCTCTTTATCCTGCTAATATATCCGTCAACACCCTATACATCATATGGTCAAACGCCATATGTACATCCTCCGTAATCTGCATATCATCCACATTTACATGCATATGATAATCTGCCAATTGTTTTAATTTTCCGCCTGAGTACCCTGTAATTCCTACGACTTTTGTCCCAATCTCTTTTGCATACTCTACAGCCTTAATGACATTCTTAGAATTTCCACTTCCGGAAATAGCAAGAATCAAATCATCTTTTTTGAGTTTATTTTTCAACTGAAATGAAAATATTTCATCATAGGATATATCATTTGCAATCGCTGTGATAATTGGAGTATTATCACTTAAACAGATAAGATTAAATTTCTTATCCTGCTTTTCACAGATTCCCTTATTAAAGTCACATACAAAATGTGATGCAGTCGCAGAACTTCCACCATTTCCGAATACATATATAGTCGCCTCACGTTCGTAGGCTGCTTTTATCTCCTGCATAGCCTCTGCTATTTCTTTATAATTAAGATTTGAAATAACCTCTTTTTCTCTTTCAAAATAATTTTTAATTTGATTTTCCATTCTAATCCTCATTTTCAAGTAATCTAATGTGAAAATATAATTTTTCACATTAATCCTCATTTGTAATAATATCTACAGCCTCTGACAAATTCCTGGCAACATAATCCGGTATTACATTATATTTTCCGTCCATGCCGCCTTCGCCTGTCTTTACCAAAATTGTTCGCATACCGGCATTTATTCCGGTTTGAATATCCATCGTAGTATCACCAATCATCCATGAATTACCTGCATCAATATTGAACGTCTCGGCTGCCTGCATAATTAATCCTGTTTTAGGTTTTCTGCAATTGCAATCTATTTTTAACTGTGTCACTTCTCCTTCAAATCCGCTGTCAGGATGGTGAGGGCAAAAAAATAGACCGTCTAAATACGCTCCATCCTTGCCTAATAGTGTATACATTTTATTATGTATCTTTTCTAACATATCAAAACTACATTCACCACGTGCAACAACCGGCTGATTTGAAATAACAATTGCCAAATATTCCGATTCATTAATCTTTTGTATTGCTTCTGCAGCACTATCTTCCAGCTCCAACTGATCCGGACTTGTAAGAAATCCAACATGTCTGTTGATTGTTCCGTCACGATCTAAAAAAATACATTTTTGCCTGTTCTTTAGATTTCTTTTCTCACAAACTCCATTTTGATAATCTTTCTCTACCTTTTCCAGTCGCTTCGGTGTGCCAATGTCTTTCACATATTCTGTACATGAGTATGCATATACACTTTCGCATGGAATCATATTTATGATTACATCTTTTTCCAAGTCTGTTTTCTGGTTCTTTTTTATATTTTTCAATACCTCAGGTGAAACTACATATATACCGGCATTGACTTGATTTTTATAATCCTGTGTACGCTTTGTATTCTTATAACTCCAATCTATAACCTGACCATCCTCATTTGTGACAATAATGTCACTATCGTATGGATGAGAATTTGGATGTGTATACAAAGTAATTTTTGCGTTTTTCATTTGATGGTATTTAATAAAACGCTGAAAATTTATATTCACAAATAAATCTCCAAATAAAAGCACAAAATTATCTTTTAGTACATCTTTTAAATAAAATAGCGCACCGGCTGTACCCAACGGCTCCTTCTCCTCAAAATAAGTAATATGTACTCCAAATTTTTTGCCATTGCCAAAATGCTCTTTAATCACATTTCCGAGATGTCCAATTACCAGAATTATTTCCGTAATCTCATTTTCTTTTAGATTTTCTATCTGATATTCCAGCAATGGTTTATCTGCCAGCTTTACCATAGGCTTGGGGATATCATGTATTACCGATGCAAGTCTTGTCCCTTTACCTCCTGCCATTATTACCGCTTTCACACTTACTCCATTCTACAGATTCAGACTATCAAGTGTAGCCTGAACTGATTCATTTGAATTATGCTTTGGTTTCCATCCTGTATTATAGATTTTGCTCAAATCATACTGAAATGAAGGTACATCACCCTTCCAGCCAACGTTTCCACCTGTATATCTGTATTCTACCTGATAAAGACCTAACTTCCTGCAAACCATGTCTGCTATCTCTTTCACTGTTGTTGCAGTATCCACTCCAATATTGAAGATTTCAACGCCTTTTCCCTGTTTCATCGAATACTCAACAATCGCATCTACAAGGTCAATCACATACAAATAAGGTTTACATTGTGTTCCGTCACCCAAAATTTCCAATTCCTTTGGGTTATTATTCAATTTTTTTATAAAATCAAAAATTACCCCATGCGTAAGATTTGGTCCAATCACATTTGGAAATCTGAATATCAATACTTCCATCTCATTCATGTAAGCATAAGATGATATGAATGCTTCTGATGCCAGCTTAGCTCCGCCATAATATGAAATCGGCGATAATCCACCAATATCTTCTGTGAGATTAACTCCCGATTTATCTCCATATACTGCTGATGTTGATGCAAAAAACAGTTTCTTTATTCCATTTCTGCGCATTCCTTCCAACACGGAATATGTCGTTCCAAATGTGTTCGTAAAATCCACACCAGGCACTATTGCACTTTTTTGAATATCTGAATTTGCCGCAAGATGATAAATTCTGTCTACATGTTTTTCTTGTAACAGCATACTAAATTCATCTGCTTTTGAAACATCCATCTCCACCAGTTCAAAATTAGGGTTATCTAAATACTCTTGTACATTTTCATGTTTTCCCAGTTCAAAATTGTCTACACTAATTACTTTATTTCCATTTTCTAATAATTTTCCAGCTAAATGCGAACCTATAAAGCCTGCTCCGCCTGTTATTACAATATTTTCCATTTCTTTAACACTCCCAAATTAAAAGATATCCGGTTTTAGTCCCACATATATAACTGCCGACCCTTGTGTATCAAGTGCAATTGGCATCTGAGTCAGGTTTAATGCTAACCTAACCTCTTGCTGCCTCTTTTCAGGAACATAAAACAGTAGAAAACCACCACCGCCTGCTCCAAGCAATTTTCCACCAATTGCACCATGTTTCATTGCGACGTCATAGTATTCATCAATTACCGGATTAGATATTCCATTTGCCAGAGTTCGCTTTAATGTCCAACCTTCATGCAAAATTTCTCCCATGGCATCAATGTTATTATGCTGCAACTCATCTTTGAGTTCTCTTGCAAGCTCACACATCCTTAACTGATTAGCCTCTTTATCACCACTCGTAATATTTCCACTCTGCTCCTTTAAGATTTTGCTTGCAGAATGTAACTGCCCTGTATAAAACATCATCAGATTTTTTTCCAATTGCTGATACATAGAGTTTTTCATAATAATCGGTTCAACAAATACACTTCCATCTTTATTAAACTGATAATAATTCAACCCACCATATGCAGCCGCATATTGATCCTGCTTTCCAATCGGATTTTTCAAATGTTCGATTTCTATTTCACATGCTTTTTGCGCCAATTTCTCTTTTGATACAAATTTTCCTTTATAACTGTATAATGCATGTAGTAAACCAACTGTAAATGAACTTGATGAACCTAATCCTGTTCCTGCAGGTACGTCTGCGGTGCTTGTTATTTCAACACCACTGATTCGAAGCATATTAAGTACTTCTTTAAAATATTTGTGATTTATTTCATTAACATCATTAACAATTTCTGTTTGTGAATATTTTAAAACTGTATCCATAGACTCAAAGCTGGGATGAACAGATATATACATATACTTGTTAATTGTCGTACTTAATACACAGCCTCCATGTTTTTCATAAAATGAAGCAATATCACTTCCACCCCCGGCAAAACTCATCCTAAACGGAGTTCTCGTGATTATCATAATAATTCCCCCTAAAATTTTTTATCTATCGCTTACATTTTGGCACAATGTTTACTAAAAGTCAATTTTATTTTGACTATCTGTTAATATTTATATAATAGTATTTTTAATATTAATTTTATTAACTCAGAATAACCCTATATTAAGGAGCAAAACATGGATTCAACTCTTATAAATGCAAATGAAATCGGTGCAAGAATACGCAATTTGAGAATAAAAAAGAACAAAACGCAATCTTACTTTGCAGACATTGTATATATAACTCCCTCTTATCTTTCTCTGATAGAAGATGGCAGGCGTATTCCCAATATCGAAGTTCTTGTGCAGATTGCAAAGGTTACAGATGTAACGCTGGACTATCTGATATTTGGAGATGAACAAAAGCAGTCAGGCAATAACAATACGTTTTCCCGCCTTTGTTCTGCTTATACTGACGATGAAATAAAACGTGCACTCAGACTTGCCGAATATTATCTAAAACTTTCAAGACTAAAATGTGCTGATGATGAAATAAAACTATAATTATTTGTATACAAAAAGCAGATACATAATGTACCTGCTTTTTTCTAATACCAAAAGTTCATAAAAGGACCATTTTCACAATATACAACGCTTTTTAATATCATTCTTTTTAAACATTAACCTTTAATGCTTCCATAGCCTCGTCTACCAGCTCATCACTCAGTGTGAACTACCCATTGTCTAAAGCCAATGGGCTTCCTGCTTCATCGACCTCGTAACCTACTATCTCCACAGGCGTTGATTCGGGCAGTTCCTGCCCTATATATTTCTTTATGCTATTTGCCTTAGTCCTTCTGCTAATATATTTTTTGCTGCATTTATATCCCTATCATGCTTCGTTCCACACTCTGGACATATCCATTCTCGTACTGACAAATCTTTTGTATCTGGATTCTGATACCCACAAACAGAACATAATTGACTGCTGGCATAAAATGTATCTATTTTGATATATTTCCTGCCATTCCATTTTGCCTTATACTCCAACTGTCTTGTTAGCTCATACCATGATACATCACTTATGGCTTTTGCCAGATGATGATTCTTCACCATATTTTTTATCTGTAAATTCTCTGAAACTATCACTTGGTTTTCGCTGATAATCTCATGTGAAACTTTATGCAGATAATCTTTTCTGGTATTTCTTATTTTCTCATGGCATATTGCTATCTTTTTCTTTGTTTTATAATAGTTTTTACTTCTCTTTTCTTTATGTGACAGCTGCCTTTGCAGCTTTACCAGTTGTCTCTCGTATTTCCTTATGATTTTTGGATTCTTATATATCTTCCCATTGGAAGTAATGCATAAATCTTTAATTCCTAAATCTATTCCTATGCTATCATTTGTATGTACTGGCTCCTTATGCTCAGTTTCTACAAGTATGGACACATAATATTTTCCACTGGAAACCTGTGAAACAGTCGCTGACTTAATCTGTCCACTAAAATTCCTATGTAACTTTGCTTTTACCCCTTTTAATTTAGGCAATTTTATCTTACAATTCTCATAATTTACTGTTATATTTCCATTTGTATAATTAGTTGTATATGATTTATAGTATCTATGTTTACTCTTGAATTTTGGATATCCTGCATGTTCCCTAAAAAATTTCTGATATGCAGCGTCCATGTTATAAATTGCGTTGGTCAGAGCAAATTTGTCCACTTCTTTTAACCATTCATATTCTTTCTTTAATTCTCTGTTACAGTAATTATTACAATCTGTTTTACTAACAGACTTTTTCTCTTTCTCGTATATTTCTTTTCGATATGCAAGTGTCTGATTATAAACAAAGCGGCAACAGCCAAATGTTTTTGCAATCTGTATTCTCTGTTCGCTATTTGGATATATCCTGTATTTATATGCTTTTAGCATTGGTTGTCACCACCTTTTCTATGATATGTTGTATAACTCTTCATTAGATTTACTATTTTACTAATTGACATGTTGGTTCTGTTTCTATCATGTAATGAATATGGTCTTTATCTGTCTCCATATATCTAATAATGACTTTATGTTTTTGATATATCTCATAAGAAAACTGTTTTATATCATCTGATATTTGTTTTGACATCAGCAATTTCTTTCTATACTTGCATACGAAAATAATATGATACTGTAACAAACACTTGTGTCTGTTTTTTGATTTCCATGTTCCCATAACGTAAGCATAGCACAGGCTACCACTTTTGGCTACCTTAACCCACCGTCTAAAGCCAGTGGGATTGCGGTAGCCCTATTTCAAACTATAACCGCACCCATAATAAGGCTTGCCACAATCCCTGCTATGGTTGCCAGAAGTGCCCCTGCAACTGACCATCTGGTTTTTGACACCTTTACTGACAGAAAATACACTGACAGTGTGTAAAATACAGTCTCTGTACTTGCAAGTGCAAGTGAAGTCACCAATCCCGCATAAGAATCTGTTCCATATTCCTTAAAGATATCAAGTGCAAGTCCTGTTGCTGCGGACGAGGAAAAAATCTTTACTATAAAAAGGGAAATCAGTTCATTGGGAAAATTATCTACTCCCGCAAATCTCTGTATTATCCCACCTGCAATATCTCCAATCAGCTCCAAAAATCCGGATGCTCTTAATACTCCAACTGAAATCATAAGTCCTATAAGAGTGGGCACAATATCAGCCACAGTTTTAAGTCCCTTTTTGGCACCCTTAGTAAAACTATTATATATATCTTTTTTCTGAGATAATCCCATGGTCACAATATAGAAAATAATAGCAGGAATCAAAAAATTTGAAACACTGGTCAGCATGCTAATACCTGTACCTTTCAATAAGCTGCAACTTTAAGTTATCAAATTATATTCCTACTATATATTTTAAATTACTGATTTTCATCCTGTGTGTCAGGATTTTGTTTTTCTTTTTGCCTGAAAAAATTATATATATCTTCAGCTACTTTATTAGTTATCGTTGGTACCTGCGCCAACTGATCTACATCTGCATTTATCATTTCTTCAATTGATTTAAAATGCTTCATAAGAGCCTTTCTTCGACTCGGACCAACTCCCGGTATTTCATCAAGCACTGAATGCACCTGATTCTTTCCTCTGAGCGAACGGTGATATGTTATGGCAAACCGATGTGCCTCATCCTGTATTCTTGTAATAAGCTTAAAGCCTTCACTGTGTGTATCTATTGGAAGTTCAACATTATTAAAATAGAGTCCTCTGGTTCTATGATTGTCATCCTTCACCATTCCACAGACAGGTATATCTATTCCAAGCTCATCAAGCACCTGCAGGGCAATATTTACCTGACCGCGTCCACCGTCCATAAGCAGCAAATCAGGAAATTTTGTAAAACTTCCATACTGAAAATCCTCTGAATTTTCATCAAAATCCTGCCCTGTATCCGATTCCTTCTTACTATTGCTTATCTGGATTCTCTCATCAAGTCCATGCCTGAATCGCCTTGTAAGTACCTCATGCATACATGCATAGTCATCAGGACCTGCCACCGTTTTCATCTTGAATTTCCTGTAATCACTTCTCTTTGGTTTACCCTTTTCATAAACTACCATTGAACCGACATTTGCAAATCCACTGGTATTTGAAATATCAAATGCTTCCATTCTGGTAAGCGGACCTATTCCCAAAAGCTCTTCTATCTCCTTGACAGCACCTATTGTCCTGCCCTCTTCTCTTTTGATTCTCTCTCTGTCCTGACTAAGCACCAAAGCAGCATTCTTTGCAGCAAGTTCAACCAGTTTTTCCTTTGAACCCTTTAGAGGTACTCTAAGATAAACTCTTGCACCCTTTTTTGAGCTGAGCCATTTCTCCAAAAGCTCCATGTCCTCTAGCGGCTCCTGAAGCATTATCTCTCTTGGAATAAACGGAGTACCTGAATAAAACTGCTGCACAAAGCTGGTCAGAATTTTATTTGCAACAGGCTCTTCAACCTGTGTCATATAGAAATGCTCCCTGCCTATAAGCTTACCATTTCTAAGGAAGAATACCTGGACTACTGTCTCAAAGCCATCTATTGCAAGCGCTATTATATCCTTGTCCTCGCCAACATTATCAGACATCTTCTGCGTCTCACTGACCTTTTTAATGCTCTCTATCAAATCCCGATATCTTATTGCTTCTTCAAAATCCATTTCATCAGAAGCCTTTTGCATTTTTTCCTTTAAATCCTTTATTACAGGCTGATGCTTTCCATTTAAAAAATCAATCGCCTTGTCAATTTTTAAGGCATATTCCTCTTTGGAAATATACCCCTGACAAGGCGCACAACACTGCTTTATATGATAATTAAGACATGGGCGTTCCTTGCCACAATCCTGAGGCAGACGTCGATTACAGGTTCTTAACATATATAGTTTATTTATAAGGTCAATCGTTTCCTTTACTCCACCATTGGTAAAAGGTCCAAAATATCTTGCCTTATCCTTTTTCATCTGCCGTACCAGCTGCACTCTTGGAAATTCCTCTCCAAGAGTAACCTTGATGTACGGATAAGTCTTATCATCCTTTAAAAGCGTATTGTACTTGGGACGATGCTCTTTTATCAGATTGTTCTCAAGCACAAGCGCTTCCATTTC
The DNA here is from genome assembly GCA_017424235.1 of Lachnospiraceae bacterium. Classification (GTDB taxonomy): domain Bacteria; phylum Bacillota; class Clostridia; order Lachnospirales; family Lachnospiraceae; genus COE1. The sequence continues at coordinate 9,065 of JAFPAQ010000010.1, forward strand.
AGAATCAGTAACTATATATTCAAATCTTGCAATCAGCTTTACCATCTTGTCTATCTGCGGACCACGTCCTATATTCTTTTTAAAATATGAACGCACCCTGTTGTGAAGATTTACTGCTTTACCTACATACAGGATGGTATCATTATCATCATGCATGATGTACACACCCGGTTTATCAGGTAATTTATGCAGTTCCTCCTTCACATCAAAATTTAAATCTGTTTCAATATCTGAATTATTATTAATTTTGTTATTATCCATTTATATTTCTATCCCATGCAGAACCAAACTGTGACTTGTCAGGATTCTCATTCTGTGGCTGCTGACTGTTTATCCCCGTTTCCTGCTGATATTCATTAGGATTTACATTTGACTGCTGTGGATTGTTCCACTGCTTTGAAGCCATATCTACGTCCATCTGCTGTGGTATATTCCACTGCTGCTGCACAAAATTATTCAAATTGTTCTGGGAATTATTGTCTGACTCAGCATTGCTTTGAGCTTCCTTTTCCAAATTCACACTATTTGAATCCGAATTATCCTGAATACTATTGTCAGTAGCTTTCTCTTCCGTAATGCGGTTTTGAACCTCACTATCTACGGCTTTTTCTTCTGAGACCATATTTTCAGAGTTATCAGATGACTCTTTATTTTGCTCGGTTTTATTCTCTGAAACCTCTTTCTTCTCCTCTTCAGGCTCAGGAAGTCCCTTTTCAGCTCTGTAAATCTTCATAAATTCCTTACCGGTGATAGTTTCCTTTTCGATAAGGTGCTCAGCAAGCTTATCCATAAGCTCCCTGTTGTCACGAAGAAGTGTAAGTGCTTCTTCATAAGCTTCCTTAAGCATTTTCATAACTTCCTGATCAATCTCAGCGGCAGTACGTTCTGCACAGTTTAATGAGCTTCTGCCATCAAGATACTGACTCTCAACTGTCTCTAAAGCTATAAGACCAAACTTCTCACTCATACCCATTCTGGTAATCATCTGTCTGGCTATATTGGTTGCCTTTTCAATATCGTTTGCAGCACCTGAGGTAACTGTATCAAAGACTATTTCCTCTGCTGCACGTCCGCCTAAAAGTCCTACTATTCTGTCATGCAGCTCTGCCTTTGAATCAAGATATTTCTCATCCTCCGGAACATGCATTACATATCCAAGTGCTCCCATTGTACGTGGCACGATAGTAATCTTCTGAACCGGCTCAGAGTTCTTCTGTAAAGCACTTACAAGGGCATGACCTACTTCATGGTAAGAAACTATCTTTCTCTCCTCCTTACTCATGATACGGTCTTTTTTCTCTTTACCAACAAGAACTACCTCTACTGCATTAAATAAATCCTTCTGACTTACAAATTCTCTGCCTTCCTTTACAGCATTAATGGCAGCTTCATTTATCATGTTTGCAAGATCTGCACCAACTGCACCACTTGTAGCAAGTGCGATTGCATCCAGATCAACTGTTTCATCCATAAGTACATCCTTTGAATGTACCTTAAGAATATTTACACGTCCCTTAAGATCAGGCTTATCAACAATGACACGTCTGTCAAAACGTCCCGGACGAAGCAGCGCCTTATCAAGAATTTCAGGTCTGTTAGTTGCTGCAAGGATTATAATACCCTTCTTGGCATCAAAACCATCCATCTCTGAAAGCAGCTGGTTAAGTGTCTGTTCACGTTCCTCGTTTCCACCACCGTATTTTGAATCACGGCTTCTACCGATTGCATCGATCTCATCTATAAAAATAATGCATGGAGCGTTTTTTTCTGCTTCCTTAAAGAGATCTCTTACTCTTGAAGCACCAACACCAACATATAACTCTATAAAATCCGAACCTGCAAGTGAAAAGAATGGAACCTTCGCCTCACCTGCCACTGCCTTTGCAAGTAATGTTTTACCTGTTCCGGGAGGTCCTACAAGAAGTGCCCCCTTTGGAAGCTTTGCACCAATCTTTGCATATTTACCGGGATTATGAAGGAAATCTACGACCTCCTGTAAAGATTCCTTTGCCTCATCTTCACCGGCAACATCCTTAAAAGTGATTCCTGTCTCTTTCTGAACATATACCTTTGCATTGCTCTTTCCCATGCTGAAGGCTCCACCACCAGTCATTTTACGCATAAGCATACTCAAAAGTCCCCACATAAGAAGAACCGGTAATATAAATGAAAGAATATTTAATATAACTCCTGAACTGTCAGGCAAAGTACCCTGTACCTGAATACCTGCATCAAGAAGTCTTTTGGTCAAAGTATCATCATCTTCAACCTTTCCTGTTTTGTACGTTATCTGCGACTGATAATTTGCAAAAGGATTTGAACTGATTATATCCACCGACTTAGGCGTAATAATAATCTGGCTTGACTCTATCTTAACCGACTCTACCTTTCCTTCATCTATCATCTGCAAAAACTGATTGTAAGTTATCTCATGATTAGTTACATCTGTCAGGGTTCTCATAAAATAGCTTATACAGAGTAATGAAATAAGTGCAGCAACCAGCATTATCAAAAGACTCTGTTTTTTAGGGTCTTTTCCGTTATTGCCATTGTTGTTGTTATTTCCACCATTACCTGGGCCTCTGTTATTGTTACCAGAGTTGTTGTCATAATTGTTGAACTGATTATTGTCCATATAGCTGTTGCGTATCCTTTCTGAATTTATCAAATAATTGATATAATTAATCTAATTCTACCATTTAATTATAGTTACACACCTACCATAAATCAATATATTATTTATTAAATAAAATAAAGAAATACTAAATTTCTTTATTTTTATTTCACATATTTATCTTTCCATATATAAAATAATAATATGTAGCATTATTTTTGTTAAATTTTTTTGTTAAATAAGACTAGATTTTTTATCAGATAACGTTATATAATGTTATAGTATTTTGTGTGATAACAGCGTAATGTCTGTTAAACAAAATATTTCGCGATTTTTCAAATTAATAATCAACCTGATGCACAGCATAAGGTTTTACAGGCAATTATGAGGCAGTCTCAAAGGGGAGACAGCTTTATAGTTGTCTTTTTATTTATCAGGAAATTACGACAGCATAGTGCGAATTAATCAAGAAAGGAACAGGTAAAAAAACATGCCAGTAAAATATGTATTTGTAACAGGTGGTGTAGTTTCAGGACTCGGAAAAGGAATTACAGCCGCATCCTTAGGACGTTTATTAAAAGCAAGAGGATATAAGGTAACCATGCAAAAGTTTGACCCTTATATAAATATTGACCCGGGAACAATGAATCCAATCCAGCATGGAGAAGTATTTGTTACAGATGATGGTGCGGAAACCGACCTTGATATAGGACATTATGAACGTTTTATTGATGAAAGTCTTACTAAAAATGCAAACGTAACAACAGGTAAGGTATACTGGTCAGTTCTTCAGAAGGAACGCCGTGGTGACTACGGCGGAGGTACTGTTCAGGTAATACCACACATAACTAATGAAATCAAAAGCCGTTTTTACCGCAATTTTTCAGATTCAGAAATGCGTATCGCAATCATTGAGGTGGGTGGAACTGTAGGCGACATCGAAAGCCAGCCCTTCCTCGAATCCATAAGACAATTCCAGCATGAAGTCGGCCATGAGAATGCTATCCTTATACACGTAACACTGATTCCTTATTTAAGCGCATCACAGGAAATGAAGACAAAACCAACCCAGGCAAGTGTTAAGGAACTGCAGGGCATGGGCATACAGCCGGATATAATAGTATGCAGAAGTGAACATGAGCTTGACCAGAATATCAAGGATAAAATCTCTCTCTTCTGTAATGTTCCAAAGTCACATGTTTTGCAAAATCTTGATGTTGAATATTTGTATGAAGCACCTCTTGCAATGGAAAAAGAGCATCTTGCTGAGGTTGTCTGCGAATCACTTAATATAGAATGTCCACAACCTGACCTTACCGAATGGAAAAATATGGTGGAAGACCTTAGAACACCTACGCAGGAAGTATCTATTGCCCTTGTTGGAAAATATACACAGTTGCATGACGCATATATCAGTGTAGTTGAAGCCTTAAAGCATGGTGGAATACCACAACACACCACCGTAAATATCAAATGGATAGATTCTGAGCTTGTAACCAGAGAAAATGTTTCCCAAATGCTTGGTGATGTTAATGGAATCCTTGTCCCGGGAGGCTTTGGTGACAGAGGTATTGATGGAATGATATATTCAATACAATATGCAAGGGAAAACAAAATACCTTTCCTTGGCATATGTCTTGGAATGCAGCTGTCTATCGTAGAATATGCAAGAAATGTTGTCGGATATGAAGATGCACACAGTATTGAACTTGCTCCAAATACAACTCATCCTGTAATTGCACTTATGCCGGATCAAAATGGTGTCGAAGATATTGGTGGTACATTAAGACTCGGTTCATATAAATGCAGGCTTGCACCTGATTCACTTGCAAATAAATTATATGGAGCTGATGAAATAGAAGAACGTCACAGACATCGCTATGAGGTAAATAATGACTATCGCGCAGTTCTTCAGGAAAATAATATGACTCTGTCTGGTCTTTCCCCGGATGGAAGAATTGTTGAAATGATTGAGCTCAAAGATCATCCATTCTTTATAGGCACACAGGCTCATCCTGAACTTAAGAGCCGACCAAACAGACCAC
>JAFPAQ010000011.1 GCA_017424235.1 Lachnospiraceae bacterium
CCTGTTTTTGCAGCATCAACGTCCATATGTAATAATCTTGCTGTTTTTTCCGCGAAATATGCTGTATGAATAGCATTAAAATATAGCTGTTTATCCTTTTCCTTATATTCTGATAAAAGTTCATATTCCACATCATTAATTACCAGATATCTGTCTTTATCCTTATCTATACCAATTACAAAGAACAATCTCAATACAATAAAAACAAAAATAAGTGTTATAAAGACATATACAATTGCGATAAAAATGGACTCTATATTAAATTTTACACTATCTCCAAAAACAATATCCTCAAAAACAATTACAGAATAAATTGAAATAGAAATAAATATTGGTATACCTGTTTTTCCATTCTCCTCTACTTTTTCAAACAAAACTACAAACATTGCCCCACACAACAGATATATCAAAAACTCTGATATATCTGTTAATGAAAAATATACATATATTGAAAACACCTCAGTATATGCAATAATTCCTGTAGCTGAATTAGAAAAAAGTGAAAAGGCAAGTGCCATAACCGGAAATATCCAAATAGAGTAAGAAATTACCGGAAGACTGCACCCTAACACCAGCCCTGCTAATACTATAATTACCAATCTTACAAAACTGACATGATTGTCATTATGAAGTGATTTGTGCAAATAAGACTGTACCAATGAAAATCCTAATATAGCTGATGACACTATCGTAATACTGCATATCCGTACAATATCACCAAAACCATTACCATATAAATATGAGGCTATTCCAACAATAAATGCGGAAAAAATAATCAAAATGCACAAAATTGATATCTTTTTAAATCTGGTTTCTTCCTTTTTTATCATTATCGTACCTCTTGTCATGATTCTTTCTATTTGACTTTATTTTAAGCATTTGTTCATGTCTTTTTGCAGATACATTTATCTTACTTTCATAATCATCATAAGCTTTTACGATTTTTTGTACGAGAGGATGTCTGACTACATCCTTGCTGGTCATAGTAATAAATGCTATGTCATCAATTTTTCCAAGAACCTTTTGGGCAACATCAAGCCCGGACTGTACACCAACCGCCAAATCCTTCTGCGATGAGTCTCCTGTAATTATTACCTTTGAACCAAAACCAATTCTTGTTAAAAACATTTTCATTTGAGCAGGAGTTGTATTCTGCGCCTCATCAAGAATTATATATGCATTATCCAGAGTTCTTCCTCTCATATATGCAAGTGGTGCCACCTCAATAAGACCTTTTTCCATGTTCTTCTGAAAACTATCTGCCCCCATAATCTGATACAGGGCATCATAAAGTGGTCTTAAATAAGGATCCACCTTACTTTGCAAATCACCAGGTAAAAAACCTAATTTTTCACCTGCCTCAATCGCCGGTCTGGTCAAAATGATTCTCTCTACTTCATGATTTTTAAATGCAGTTATCGCCATTGCCATAGCAAGATATGTCTTACCGGTACCTGCCGGTCCTAGTCCAAAAACAATCATTTTATTCTTTATTGCATCAATATACTTCTTTTGACCAATTGTTTTTGGTTTTATCGGTTTTCCTGATATTGTATGGCATATGCAATTGCCATCTATCTCCAAAATCGACTCATCTTCATCATCCTTAGACAACTCCAAAGCATATGAAACGCTTTGCTCCTGTATTTCACTACCTCTCTTTGACAATGCAGCTAATTCCATTAGAAGTCTCCTGGCTTTATTTACATTATCAATCATACCTGATATTCTGATTTCGCCATTTCTGTCAGTAATGATAACATCCAAATCATCTTCTATTTTTTTAATATATAAATCATTATTTCCAAAAATATTTTGCATATGTTCTGCTTCCATTTGCATAGAAACTGATACGCGTTGTGTTTCCTCTTTTATATCCTCCAAGACAAATCTCCTTATCAGTATTACAAATCTACATTTCAACAGGCTCTATGCCTATCAGTTTATTTACCATTAATTCAATATGCATAGTCATACCATTTCCATCATGTTCTATTTTAACATTTTTTTCGACAATTTGTACCCCTTTTTCTGATAAACATAAAATTATTTTTTCTAATTCGTCAGTTAGCTTTCCTTGCATTTCTGCTTGTGTATGATAACTATGCTTTACATAATATTGTTTTCTATTAATTGTTCCGTAATACACCGGTAAATATATATCCTCCAATAAAACTAACTGCTTTTTTTCTAATATGCTTTCTTCAAGCATTTTAGTATCTTTCTTATCATTATCTTTTCCAAACACTTCATCTATTATTGAAATTTTTTCTCCAATTTTTTTTAAAACATCTTTTACTTCCATCGTTTCAAAATGATATCCCAATAGTTCAATAAAATAACCTCTTGAATTATTATCTGTATATGTAAAAAAATTGTATTTTCTATTTATATTCAAATCATAACTTAATATAGTCTGTATATATATATCTGCGTCTGCATCATATATCTGATAATCAACCACATTTTGTTCCTCATCATATACAGGTACCTTTCCCTCTACCAGCACCTGTCCTTTTTCAACTTTATCTCCCGCTTTTACTTTTGGAACTCCATTTCTCGTTATAATAGAAATAATAACACCATCCTCCGTTGCTAAAATGTCTTTTCCCGAAAAATCTGATTTTACTATTTCCTTTATATCATTTTCTTTTAGCTCCACGACCAGCTTTGTTCCTTCAAAATAAATAGAAGTCCAGGTAACATTTGCAAATTTTGTCCTAAGCTGTTTTTCCTCCTCCTCACAATTAATCTTATCCTTTTTTATGCCATAATGTATATTGCGCTCAGACAAAAAATCACTTAATTGTTCACTTGTAATATTACAATTTCCACTATATTCTATTGCCCATACATATTCTGTTGAACATCTCAAAAAAGCAATGCATAAAATAATCCCTATAAAAAAAATAATCCTTTTCTTAACAAAAGGAATGTAAAAAGGAAGTCCATATTTCTTTTCAATATGTATTTTTGTATTAGTTTTTCTTAAAATATCCGATGTAGAAATCAACTGTGGTGCATACATCTCACATCTAAATCTTGCTTTTTCTATATCAGTCCCTGCACCTTCATCACAATAGCTTATATTCCATATACATATATTATTCATTCTGCAAATATTAAAAAAACGTTCAACACAATCGCCCTGCAATTCTATGCACACGCTGCCTTTTAGCCATCTGATCCAATTATTTTGCAAAATCCCCACCGTCCAGTCCTATTAAATCTCGACCTTTATTTCTTTTATTTTACCTGAAATACGCATATCTTCACTTGAATAATATACTATGAGAAGATTATTTCCTGATATTCTATATTTTATTCCATTACCTCTAACTATTATCTCACAACAGGTATATGATAATATGCCTTTAAAATTCTCAATAATAATATCCGAACAACCCGACATATGTAATAACGAAGAATTAACCACCACTTCTTTGGGAATGCAAAAGTTTTCTGCAAAACATTCTCCGGCTTCAACCAGGTCATGTCTAATAGCTTCTTTAATATTTTTCATTTTTGCAAAATAACAAAATGAAGTATATATAGCTATACTTCATTTTATATTATACTTAATACACTCTATTCAATTAATATCAAAAATATTACTCTGTAATTACTCCTTTAATCAATCGAGCCTTTTCAACCTTCTTGTCAGATATTGTATATGCTTTTAGAAATCTTTCTTTCGCAATATTGAGCTTTTCTCTGTCATTTGCATATATCGTAGCCAGTGAATCTCCCTTGTTTACTTTATCACCAACCTTTTTCTTCAAGACAAATCCTACGGACAAATCAATAACACTATCTTTAGTTTCGCGTCCACCTCCCAATATCAACGAACAGATACCTATCTCATCACATATTATCCTGCTGACATAACCGTCACAAGGAGATTCTATCTCTTCAATTATTGAAGCTGTTGGCAGCTTATCCGTATCATATACATAGGATTTGTCTCCCCCTTGTGCTTCGACAAATTCTGCAAGCTTTGCCAATGCACTTCCATCATTAATACACTCTACTAATTTCTGCCTTGCTTCATCAACTGATTCAGCCCTTTTTGCTGCTACCAGCATATAAGAACCTAATGTAACACACAACTCTTCAAAATCCTTAGGTCCTTCACCCTTCAAAGTGTCAATAGCTTCTCTTACCTCCAAAGCGTTTCCAACTGCATTTCCTAAAGGCTGATCCATATCAGATACAATAGCAACTGTTTTTCTTCCGGCACCATTACCTATTTTTACCATTTCATGTGCAAGCGAAAAAGCATCCTTTTCATTCTTCATAAATGCTCCACTACCGGTTTTAACATCAAGAACTATTGCATCTGCACCAGCTGCAAGCTTTTTGCTCATTATGGAAGAAGCGATAAGCGACATATTGTCAACCGTAGCTGTGACGTCTCTTAAAGCATACAATTTTTTATCCGCAGGTGCAAGATCCGCAGTTTGTCCCATAATAGCTATACCAATATTTTTAACATTATCAATGAACTTCTCTTCTGAAATCTCAGTCGAAAAGCCCTTAAAGCTTTCCAGCTTATCAATTGTTCCTCCTGTATGTCCTAATCCTCGTCCACTCATTTTTGCAACCGTAACTCCTAACGAAGCTACCATTGGAGTAAGTGCAAGTGATGTCTTATCGCCAACACCGCCAGTTGAATGCTTATCAACCTTAATGCCCTCAATCATGCCTAAATCCAGTGTATCTCCACTATTGGTCATCGCCATCGTAAGCGCCAGTGTCTCTTTCTCATTCATTCCCTGAAAATATATTGCCATCATCATTGCTGACATTTGATAATCCGGAATCTCTTCCTTGGTATAGCCGTCTATCATAAAATTGATTTCTTCATCAGTTAATGTACCACCATTTCTCTTCTTCATTATCAAATCATACATTCTCATACAAAACACCCCTTTCTGGATTTTTTGAACAACCAAAGTAACTATTTATGATAGGGTTCTCCATTAAGAATCCTATAGCAACGATAAATCTGCTCCAGCAATATCACCCTCATCAACTGATGTGGAAATGTCATATCAGAAAAGCTGAGTTTATAATCTGCCCTTTTTAAAACACTTTCATGTAATCCCAATGAACCTCCAATTATAAAGGCAATATTGCTTTCTCCTGTTAAACCAAGCTTATTGATTTTATCGGCAAACTGAACAGAATCCACTTTTTTTCCTTCTATTGCCAATGCAATACAATAGGTATCATCTTTTATATATTTCATTATTCTTTCTGCTTCTTTATATTTAATCTGAGCCTCTAATGCATCAGATGCTTTATCGGGAGTTTTTTCATCCGCCACTTCAATAATCTCAAGCTTACAATATCTTGAGAGCCTTTTTTGATATTCAGCTATTGCATCTCTATAATATTTTTCTTTTACTTTTCCAACTGTAATCAAAGTTATATTCATAATCTAATCCTTAAAAAAATCGGATGCCAGCGCATCCGATTCCAAAAGAGACAGAATTTTAAACAAAATTTTCTGTCTCTTTTAATATCTATTCTATTCAAATAATTCTGAATACAATTCTTCACAAATGGATTCCAAATACGATGCATCTACATTTCCAAATTCATGAACAATATTACTTTTCAATATTTCAAAATATCTAAAATACTTCATTTCATCAGGAAGGTCATCAACATCACCCACACTGGCTTTAATATCTTCCACTGTAAGATTTTCGCGTACCCATTTTTTTATTCTATCAGTAAGATCATCCTCTGCCTTAGCTTCCTCAGAATAAATCTTTGAAGATTTAAATGAAGATATTCCAACAACAATAAATATTATAAACAATACACCCATTATGCCATAGGTTATGTATCTGCTCGAACCGGCAAGTCTAAAAGGTAAAAATCCTAATTCCATAAGTACAATCATTATCAATCCCAAAGCACCTACTATAGTCAATGAATACCCTGAACTTTTAAAATCCTCTGCCTTAGATTTTTTATCCTGATAAACCTTTATATCTTCATTATTAGACATAGCCTATCCTCCTGATGTCATTAATTTACCATAACTGTTCAGAACCAAGCCTTCACAGTAACAATTTATTATTTATTTGAAAGATAATTGTGGATACCCTTTGCAGCTGCCTTACCAGCACCCATAGCAAGAATAACTGTTGCAGCACCTGTAACAGCATCACCACCTGCATATACGCCTTCTTTAGAAGTCTTTCCAAATTCTTCATCAGCAACAATACATTTCCACTTGTTAGTCTCAAGGCCTTCGGTTGTTGAAGAAATAAGTGGATTTGGAGATGTACCAAGTGACATGATAACTGTATCCAATTCCATCTCAAACTCACTACCGGCAACTTCTACTGGTCTTCTTCTTCCTGAAGCATCCGGCTCGCCAAGTTCCATCTTTACACACTTCATTCCTCTAACCCAATTATTCTCATCCTCAAGAATTTCAATTGGATTAGTTAAAAGATCAAAGATAATTCCTTCTTCTTTTGCATGATGCACTTCTTCAACTCTGGCTGGAAGCTCTTCTTCACTTCTTCTATATACAATATGAACTTCTGCTCCAAGTCTTAATGCGGTTCTTGCAGCGTCCATTGCAACATTACCGCCACCAACTACGGCAACCTTCTTGCCTCTCATGATAGGTGTATTTGAATCCTCATTGAATGCCTTCATAAGATTGCTTCTGGTTAAATACTCATTTGCAGAAAATACACCGTTAGCATTTTCACCAGGAATTCCCATAAATTTAGGAAGACCGGCACCTGAACCGATAAATACAGCATCAAATCCTTCGTCTTCGATAAGCTCATCTATAGTAACAGACTTTCCTACAATTACGTTTTTCTCAATCTTAACACCTAAAGACTCAACGTTTTCAATTTCCTTTGCAACTACTGCTTCCTTTGGAAGTCTGAATTCAGGTATACCATAAACAAGAACTCCACCTGCCTCATGAAGTGCTTCAAAAATTGTAACATCATAACCAAGTTTTGCCAAATCGCCGGCACATGTAAGACCAGCAGGACCTGAACCGATAACAGCTACCTTTTTACCGAGCTTTTCTTTTGCTGGTTCTGGTTTCACTCCGTTTTCTCTAGCCCAGTCAGCTACAAAACGCTCAAGCTTACCAATTGAAATAGCTTCGCCTTTGATACCTCTAATACATTTTCCTTCACACTGACTCTCCTGAGGACATACACGTCCACAAACAGCAGGAAGTGCTGAAGATTCACTAATAATCTTGTAAGCATCTGCAATATTACCTTCTTTAACCTGCTCGATAAATGCAGGAATATTAATAGAAACAGGACAACCCTTTACACACTGTGCATTCTTACAATTAATGCAACGTGCTGCCTCTTCCATTGCCTCTTCTTTATTATATCCAAGACATACTTCATCAAAATTCTTTGCTCTAACTGCCGGCTCCTGCTCACGAACAGGTACTTTCTTTAATACGTCCATTACTCGTCACCTCCACACTGACCACATCCACCGTGGTGAGTATCTCCTTCTTTAAGTTTAAGCATAGCTCTGCCTTCTGCTGTCTTATAAATCTGCTGACGCTTCATTGCTTCGTCAAAGTTTACAAGATGTCCATCAAACTCAGGACCATCAACACATGCAAATTTAACCTTATCACCTACTGTAACTCGGCATGCACCACACATACCTGTACCATCAACCATAATCGGGTTAAGACTGACAATAGTTGGAATACCAAGCTCTTTTGTAAGTTTACATACAAATTTCATCATGATCATTGGACCAATTGCTATGCAAACATCATATTTTTTACCTTCATCTACGAGATCCTGAATAGTCTGAGTAACCATACCCTTGCGACCATAAGAACCATCATCTGTGGTAACATAAAGATTTCCGGCAACAGCTTCCATCTCTTTTTCTAATATTAATAAATCATGATTCTTTGCACCAACGATAACATCAGCGTTAATGCCATTCTCATGAAGCCACTTAACCTGTGGATAAACCGGTGCAGTACCAACACCACCTGCTACGAAAAGTATTTTTTTCTTTGCCAATTCAGCTTTATCTTCTTTTACAAGCTCTGAAGGACATCCAAGTGGTCCAACAAAATCATGAAAAGCATCTCCGGTCTTTAACTCTGCCATTCTTGTTGTTTCAGCACCTACTGTCTGAAAAACAATAGTAACAGTTCCATTATCTCTATCATAATCACAAATTGTAAGAGGTATTCTCTCACCGTCTTTATCCATTCTTACAATAACAAACTGTCCCGGCTGACAATTCTTCGCAACACGTGGAGCTTCAACTACCATATAGTATATATTTGTAGTAAGCTCTTTAGATTCTAAAATCTTGTACATTTATAAATCCACCATACCTTTCTTAAATACTTCCACACGATTTATAATTTTATAGTAATGAAGAAATAATTTCAACTTATTTTTACAAATTTCTTAAAAATCAGCTAAATGCTTTTATATTATATTTTCCTTCATCAATCTTATATGCTCTGTACAAATCACCATTTTGTGAATTTATAGCAAATATATTATTTGTATTGTGCTTATTACCTGTTGTATCAACATATTCCTCATGCACAATATAATATAAAAATCCATCTATATTGACCAGTGTCTGTACCTTATACTGATTCTGTCCAAGCTTATTTGCAACATGCCCCTCCAAATCAGATATTTTTCCAGCCGCCCACAAATTATTCATTAACACCTGTAGTGCAACCTCTGTAGAAAAATTTGCCTCAATCTCTAAATGATAGGTTCTGTTAACTACCTCACTGGCTAATCCGTCCTCATTAATGGCAACAAATGAAAAATTGCTGATTCCATAAGGCATTTCTATTCCTGAACTATACCTTATACTTGTTTTATCAGGTACTGAACCATCCATTGTATAATATATTTTAGTATTATTATCATGATATATCTGTATCATCTTTGGTTCATTATAAACACCACTGTCAAGATTGATTACAGGCTCTTTTGGCATAGTCAGATTTATTTTATAGTTTTCAGATACCACATCACTGCAAACTCCATACATATTTACAAACATTGCTCTGATTGTATATTCACCTGATTCCAACAGAATAGGTGTTTCATATACCATGGAATTTGTGGTTGGATTGGTTCCATCTAATGTATAGTACATAATTCCTTGTGTATTTCCGGATAAAGTTATTGAAATCACCTCATCATATGTACCACCTTTTTTATTAAATACAGGCTCTAATGCAGCATACTTGTTATACTTTGAAATAATTCTTGATATATTACACTTCTTAAGAATCCTATTCATATCAGAATACTCTTCTCTAGACTTCTTAATACTGAGAATCATATCGTAAACTTCGTCCTGTTTTTCATAATCAGGATTATTATTTAATAATTCTTGCAGAATTGCCACAGCTCCAAGCTGCTGGTCATTCTTTTCCAGATATTTTGCCAGCAAAAAACTTGCCTCACCATTATCCGGATCAAGTGCAACAGCTCGTTCCATATATATTACAGCCTTACTATAATCATTATCCTGAGCATACTCTACAGCTTTCTGATATTGATATTCAAATGAATTCTCATTAACATCATTTATTCTGAAAATAATAAAGAAAATAATTAATGAAATAATAATTGGACTGCATACCAAAGCTATTATTTTCATTACAGTTTTACTTTTCACACTGTCTTCTTCATAATAATCAATCAAATTGTCCTTTATATCTTCATCTGATTCATCATATACATTCTGCTCATATTCACCAGCATCTGAATTCAATAAAAATATTTTTGTATCCTGTCCATGGTCTGCTTCCCCTTGTGTAATGTCATCCATCATTGAGCTTAAAGACTCTCTCAGCTGATTTTCCAATTCGATGTCAAAATCAGGAACTATCTTTATCTCTTCACCACAGAACTCACAAAGGAGCTTTCCCTCTTCCAGTTCCTTTCCACATTTTGGACATTCCATTCCTTTTCGGACTCCTTATAAGTTTTCATCTAATGATGTATTCAAATTTTTAATCTTAGAACAATCCTGTTATAACTCCATCATCTGTTACATCAATATTGTAAGCAGCCGGTTTTTTTGGTAATCCTGGCATGGTCATAATAGCACCTGTAAGTACAACTATAAATCCTGCACCTGCTGATACATATACGTCTCTTATACTCATTGTAAAGTTTTTTGGTCTTCCAAGTAATGTTGGGTCATCTGATAAAGAATACTGATTCTTTGCCATACATATTGGTAAATTACCAAATCCCAAGCTTTCAAGTTTATCTATCTGCTTTGAAGCAGCAGAAGCAAATACAACATCTGCTGCACCATATATCTCTTTTGCGATTGTAGATATTTTCTCTTTAATGCTTAAATTTACATCATAAAGCGGTGCAAAATTACTTTCCTTATTTTCCAGAGTATTAAGAACAGCCTTTGCAAGCTCAATTCCACCTTCTCCACCTTTTTCCTATACTTCTGAAAGCGCAAACTCACAATTCCTTTCTGTACAGAAATCTCTTACAAAGTTAATCTCTGCCTCTGTATCTGTAACAAACGCATTCAAAGTTACAACAACAGGTACTCCATATTTCTGAAGGTTTTCAATGTGCTTTTCAAGATTTGATATACCCTTCTTTAATGCCTCTATATTTTCTGTATTAAGGTCACTCTTGGCAACTCCGCCATTATACTTAAGTGCTCTGATAGTTGCTACAAGAACTACTGCATCCGGCTTTAAATTAGCCTGTCTGCACTTGATGTCGAAAAACTTCTCAGCACCAAGATCAGCACCAAAACCAGCTTCAGTTACAACATAATCAGCCATCTTAAGAGCAGCTTTTGTTGCTCTTACACTATTACAGCCATGAGCGATATTTGCAAATGGACCACCATGAACAATAGCCGGTGTATGCTCCAATGTCTGAATCATATTAGGTTTAATTGCGTCCTTTAACAAAGCTGCCATTGCACCTGTTGCCTGTATCTGACCTGCAGTAACAGGCTCTCCATTATAATTGTAGGCAACTACCATTCTGTCAAGACGTCTCTTTAAATCTTCCATGTCATCAGCAAGACATAATACAGCCATGATTTCGGATGCTACTGTGATTACAAAATGGTCCTCTCTAACGAATCCATCCATTTTGGTTCCCATACCAACAATAACATTTCTTAATACTCGGTCATTCATATCAAGACATCTCTTCCAAACTATCTGACGAGTATCAATTCCCAATTCATTACCCTGCTGAATATGGTTGTCAAGTAATGCAGCACACAAGTTATTTGCTGATGTAATGGCATGAAAATCACCTGTAAAATGAAGATTTAAATCCTCCATAGGTACAACCTGCGCCATTCCGCCACCAGCTGCTCCACCCTTTATACCAAAGCATGGTCCTAAAGAAGGCTCACGCAAAGCTATTACCGCTTTCTTTCCAAGCTTACCAAATGCCTGTCCTAATCCAACACTCGTAGTTGTCTTGCCTTCTCCGGCAGGAGTAGGATTAATTGCTGTAACTAAAATAAGTTTACCATTCTCATTATTCTCTATTTTCTTTAAATATTCATCAGAAATCTTAGCCTTATATTTTCCATACAATTCTAAATCGTCCATTGTCATATCCAATGATTTTGCTACCTCAGTAATTGGGTATAACTCTGCTTCCTGAGCGATTTCAATATCTGTTTTCATACATATCCTCCTGTAAATCAATACACTTTTGAATTTTGTAATTCAATTATTACCATTATATTATTAATAGCATAGATAATATAAATTAAGAAAAAGAACTCCTAATCTTAATAAGAATAACATCAACTCCTACAGTTTGTCTATTAAATTAGATATTTTCATCTATAAAATTTTCAAACTGCTCCATACTCATGAGTATCTTGCGGGCCTTAGTACCCTCCTCAGCACCAACTACTCCTGCTTCCTCTAACTGATCAACAATTCTTGCTGCCCTGTTAAATCCAATCCTGAATACTCTTTGCAACATTCCAATAGATGCTTTTTCCTTTTCTATAACAAATTTTCCCGCCTGAACAAAATATTCATCATAACCATTTCCCTCTGATGAACCGGCATTTCCGGTTTGAGCACTTCCATTACCGGTTTGCATATTCTGTATTTTCTGCTCAACATCATTGGAATAATTGTTACCCAACATCTGATTTTTCAGAAATTCAACAACATCTGAGACCTCCGAGTCTGAAATGAATGCACCTTGCACACGTGCAGGCTTGGTATATCCCTGTGGATAGAAAAGCATGTCTCCTTTTCCTAACAGTTTCTCGGCACCATTCATATCCAGAATAGTTCTTGAATCTACACCACTTGAAACGCTAAATGCAATACGGCTTGGCATATTTGCCTTTATCAGACCTGTTATTACATCAACTGAAGGTCTCTGTGTTGCAATAACCAAATGTATTCCACAGGCTCTGGCAAGCTGAGCCAATCGACAGATGCTTTCCTCAACTTCCTTTGAGGCAACCATCATCAAGTCAGCAAGCTCATCTACAATAATAACTATCTGTGGAAGCTTCTTTAAGGGTTCGCCATCTGATGATGTCTTTCCAGCCTCGACTGCTTTGTTATAGCCCTTTAAATCTCTGACATTCAAGTCTGCGAATTTGTTATATCGGTCTGTCATCTCTGCAACACCCCAGTTAAGAGCTGCTGAGGCTTTTTTTGGATCTGTCACAACAGGAATCATCAAATGCGGTATACCATTATAAACACTTAATTCAACTACTTTAGGGTCAATCATAATCAGCTTAACATCTGAAGGATCAGCCTTATAAATAATACTCATTATTATGGTATTGATACATACAGATTTACCTGAACCGGTTGCACCCGCAATAAGAACATGGGGCATTTTCGCAATATCTGCAACCACTACCTGACCTGCGATATCTTTTCCCACTGCAATACATAAATTTGAATTGAACTTTCTAAAGGCATCTGATTCCAATAAATCTCTAAATGCCACAGCACTGTTTTCTTTATTTGGAACCTCTATACCAACTGCTGCTTTTCCGGGAATAGGTGCTTCGATTCTAATATCTGTCGCAGCAAGGTTAAGCTTAATATCATCCGACAAACCAACTATTTTACTTACCTTTACTCCCTGTTCAGGCTGCATTTCGTATCTTGTAACTGAAGGTCCCTGACTGATATCAGTTATTGTTACCTTAACACCAAAATTTTGAAGAGTCTGCTGTAATCTGTATGCTGTCTCTTTTAATTGCATTGTTGTATCGGATTTCTTATTTTCTCCTTTTCTTAGAAGAGTCAATGGTGGAAATACATATTTTTTAATTTCTGTCTCTTCACTTTTTGAAATAATATTTTCTATGTTAGTCTGTTCTTTTGCAATTTCCTCTCTGTCCTTTGAAGTTATTTTCTTCGGTTCTTCCTTCTTAACTATCGTATTCTCAGTAACCGGCTCAGGCATGCTGTCAATATAATTAATATCCACGGCTTCCGATTCTGAGCTTTTTTCTGCCATATGTACCAAATCATTATCTTCATACTCTTCTATATTTGAAGCATATTTATCATCAAAATAATCATCGTCTGCATAATTTGACATAAATGTCATATCTGTCGAAATGCCTGAAATTATCTCTTCTGCATCATTATATTGCGTGCTTCCTGCCCCATCAAAAGTCTCATTACAATTGACATTTGTGTCATAATTTTCTTCTGCAACTGTATTAGCTAATTCATTTGAATTATCTGTGTACTCCTTTTTTCTCTTTGAAGCAGGCTTAATATTTATTTCTTCCATAGGGTAATCATTTATTGCATTTAATTCTGTATTTATATTATGATCCCCCATAATTATCTCATGAATATCATGTCTTGCACTGTTTATTTCATTTTTAGGATCAACTATAGTTGTAGAAAACCCTGAAGCAACACCTCTTGCCTTTTTGTTCATTCGCAAAACTTTTTCACTATTATGCGTATTCTTTATACTGTCATTATTCCTGTCATAAACTGTATTATTTTTTCTTCTGCTCTTATCTGAATAGTGGTTCTGCTCCACCTGATCATCTTCATCATCATAGTATTCTTCCATAAGAGAATTCCTATATTCTCTCATTCGTTCAGATTCTCTTTTGGCTGATTTCACAATGTAGGAACCACTTTTTTTCACACCTGATAAAAAGCTTTTCTCAGTGATAAAAACAAAGCAAATTATTCCTAGAACAATTACCAAAAACAAAGTTCCACCCATTCCAATAAAATGATACAGGGCATGTGCCAGGCTTCCAAAAATAACGCCTCCACCAGCATGACTTTCTGCAGAGGTTATATATAAATCCTTAAATAACATCTCTTTGCTTATCTCTGTCTCCTGACCTTTTATCATATATGACAGTATTCCTAATAAAAATACCAGAATAACTGTACTTACCAGCTTAACAGTAGCTACTGTATTGCCTTTATTAGATATACTGAAGGCAAATCCCAAAAAAACAATTATCGGCATAACATAAGCCAATAATCCAAACAAACCAAACATTATATTCTTGATAGATTCAGAGGCTGTTCCATGAATAATACCTGACACACACAGGAAAACAAAAATCGCTGCTGCTAAAATAGTAATAAGCATTACTTCATTTACTACTGCAACCTCTACCATATCACGTTCCGGTTTCTTTTTTGAGGAAGCTGAATTTGCTCTTGTTGATTTTGTAGTTTTTACACTTGATTTTTTAGTTGATTTTCCTCCACCAGTTTTTGAATTTGTTCTGCTTTTTGTTGTACTTTTTCCACTTGCAGATGCCATATAAATAACCATGTCCTTCCATAACCTGCAGTTTGTGCAGTATAAATATTTACAAATTTAAATTGCTTTTATATATGTAAATACGCTCACACAAATGATTTATTTGTCCTGTTTTTTCACATATAATTATTTCAAGCAACTTAAAATTTCTGTTTAGAAACCGTATGTTCTAAACATACTTAATCATTAGTATATCATCAATAATCATAATTGTCATGTAAACTGCATTATTTTTTTATCTTTTTAAACTATTTATGATATTCGATTAACTCATGTAATTTAGCAATTGCCTGCGAGATTCCTCCTATTTCACAAATTATTCCGGCGTCAACTGCTTCTTGTCCTTCAAGAACTGTTCCAATGTCTTTTGTAAGCATTTCTGTTTCCATCATTAGCTCTTCTATCTTTTCCTTTGTTATTTTACAATGATTACATACAAAGCTCGTAATTCGGTTTTGTACATCTTTAAAATAATTAAAGGTCTGAGGAACCCCTATTACCATACCATTCATTCTTACAGGATGTATTACCATCGTTCCGGTAGGTACTATATATGAATAATCTGTACTTACCGCTATTGGCACCCCAATACTATGACTTCCACCCAATACCAGCGATACTGTCGGCTTACTTAATGAAGCTATCATTTCAGCTATCGCCAGTCCGGCTTCTACATCACCTCCCATTGTATTAAGTAAAATCAGTACACCATCTATTTCTTTACTGTCTTCAATAGATGCTAATTGCGGAAGCAAATGCTCATATTTAGTAACTTTTGACTGGTTACCTGCATTTTCATGTCCTTCAATTTCTCCAATTATAGTAATCAAATATATTTTATGATTTTTCTCATTTTCATCTAATGTTACCTGACTTTCTTTTTCTATTTTTTCATCACGGTATTTTTTATTATCCAGTTCTACATTATTTTCTGTAATATCGTTCTCGTTCATTTTTACCTCCAAAGCTTAGGATATCAAAAGCAATAATAAAAAGGACTCATTTATGAGTCCTTTTTATTATTGCTAACATACATTTTTTTATTCTTTATTTTCTAAAATAATCCTAATTAATATCGAAAAAGTCTTTGTCAGATAAATCTTTTAGATCATAGTCATCTTCTTCTGTGCTTTTTAATTCATAATCCATTTCCTTATGCAACTTCTTTTTGGGAACCGGCAAAGGATTATCAATCATTTTATGTCGCTCACTTTGCAAATCCTCAGGCTTTATTTCCTTCATTCCAACAGGAATTACTGTCATTTCTTCTTCTGCTTCTTCACTTACAAGTTTTTTATCATTACTATCTTTCGGAATAATATCACTGATTTTTAATACTTTTCCTTCATCAGTACCCATATCAGCATTTACTGTTTCTTCTGCATTATCTTTTTCTGTATTTGCATCTTCTATAACCTTCAGGTCTGATTTCTTATCCTTAGCAAAACAAAACAGACAAGATAGTATAAACACAGCAAATATTACTATTAATATCAATAAATTAATTTCACTGATTTTTAGTATCATGGAAATATATAATGGAATAATCGAAAAAACAATAGTAAAAAACACTGATACATACCTGTTAATAATATTATTAATTATGTAGAAAATAAGCGTCAACGAAATAGTCTGTATACAGATATTTATATATACACCTGAAGCTGAAATATTTCCAAACAACATACAACCGCATGCCAATAAAGATGTATATAAAGCTCTAAGTGAAAATCCATTACCCCAAATTGCAGAAAATTGAATACCATTACTTCCCAAAAATGCTAAATCATACAATGCATCGCTATCAACTATATTCTGCATATTTTCCTGCAAATAATACATTCTTGCAAATAATGATATAATAACAATTAAACCTATGAATACTACTGAAATCCAACCTTTACTTTTCATTATTAATTAACCCCAGCCACTAATTATTGCAAAAATGCTTATTAAATATGAGCTAAAGCCTGCTCAATATCAGCAATAATGTCATCTGCATTTTCAATTCCGACAGAGAATCTGATAAGATCAGGCTGTACTCCTGCCTCGATAAGCTGCTCATCTGTCATCTGTCTATGAGTATGACTGGCCGGATGCAATACACATGTACGAGCATCTGCAACATGTGTAACTATAGCAGCAAGCTTCAAATTATCCATGAAGGATACACTTACTTCTCTTCCGCCTTTAAGACCAAACGAAATAACACCACAGGTTCCATTTGGCATATATTTCTGTGCTAATGAATAGTATTTACTACTCTTAAGTCCCGGATAATTTACCCAGGCAACCTTATCATTATTTTCAAGCCATGTTGCAACCTTCAATGCATTTTCACAATGTCTTGGCACTCTTAAGTGTAATGTCTCAAGTCCAATGTTTAACAAAAATGAATTTAAAGGTGAAGGTATAGAGCCTAAGTCTCTCATCAGCTGAACAGTAGCTTTTGTAATATAAGCAGATTTACCAAATTTTTCTGTATAAGTTACTCCGTGATAAGAATCATCAGGAGTTGTTAAGCCTGCAAATTTGTCTCCATATTTTGCCCAGTCAAAATTACCTGAATCCACAATAGCTCCACCTATACATGTAGCATGTCCATCCATATATTTTGTTGTTGAATGAGTTACAATATCAACGCCAAATTCAAAAGGTCTGCAATTGATAGGCGTTGCAAATGTATTATCAACAATGAGAGGTACTCCATGTGCATGTGCAACCTTTACAAATTTTTCAAAATCCAATACAACCAGTGCAGGATTTGCAATTGACTCTGCCATAACACACTTTGTATTTTCTTTAAATGCTTTATTAAGAGTCTCTTCATCTGAATCAGGGTCTACTATTGTACATTCAATACCCATTTTCTTCATTGTGACTGTCAATAAATTAAATGTTCCTCCGTATACGGTTGAAGATAATACAACATGATCACCAGCTTCGCATATATTAAATATTGCATAGTAATTTGCTGCCTGACCTGATGAAGTAAGCATAGCTGCCACACCACCCTCAAGCTCACATATTTTTTCTGCTACCATATCGTTAGTTGGATTTTGAAGTCTTGTATAAAAATATCCTGATTCTTCCAGATCAAATAATTTTCCCATCTGGTCTGATGTCTCATATTTATATGTAGTAGACTGATAGATTGGCAGCACTCTAGGCTCACCGTTTCCCGGCTTCCAACCTGACTGTATACATTTTGTCTCAATAGAATATTCTTTACTCATGTCAATAACTCCTTTATGATTATAATAATATGAAACATTATATCATAAAATTTATTTTATTTCCATATACATAATTTTATATATTATCCCAGCTAAGTCTTTCCTTCTTTTCATTAAGCAACGTGTGTACCTTATCCATCAAAATATACTCCCTGATAGGCTTTACCACATAATCCTTTGCACCTGCTTCAACTGCTTTCATCACATGATACCTGTCATTATTTGAGGTCAGGAAAATAACAGGTACATCCTTTAAATGACCGCTCTCCTTAATCAGTCTCATTGGGAAGTGTTTCATCAAGTGAAAAGCTGATTTTTAAATTTTTTTCCTGTGCACGCAGATAAATTACATTCCACAAATCCATAATAAGTACAGCCGGCTCATATTCTACAGGAATGATTTCCATTTTGCCTGGTGATTCCAAGGATTTTTTCAGCTGCCGGATTGAGCATGGTAATTCTTCCCTTCATGCTGATCAGCATAACTCCCTCCAGCATATCATTTACAATTTCTTTGTACAGACTCTCATTAACGTTTGACTCCATGATTATCTCCTTTTCCTGATAAACAATTATTTATAGTCAACAGCTCTTATAAGCGAACATAATAGTTGTTTTATGTTTATCCTTTATACTCAAAACAAAGCATTGTAATATCATCAAATTGCGGCGCATCTCCGGCAAAAGCATCGATTTCCTGTTTGACACTCTGCAGAAGCTCCATCGGTGACGCCTCGGGATTCCTGTTTAGTGCGGCAAGCATACGATCCGTACCAAAAAGCTCTTCGTTCTGATTGATTGCTTCTGGCACGCCATCCGTATAAACATACAGATAGTCACCCGGATGGAGTTCAAATTCATGCTCCCGGAACTTCAATCCTTCCATCGTTGCCACAGCTGGAGAATGTTTTGTTTTTATAAGCTCATAGGCTTGTCCTGCCCTCCGAATTGCCGGGTACTCATGTCCGGCATTTGCAGCCAATCCCTTTCCGGAGGATATCTCGATAATACCAAGCCAGACAGTAACAAACATATCAGCTTCATTGCCTTCGCAAAGCTGTTCATTGACATAACCTAATATTTCCGCAGGATTTCCACCCATCTGTGTGCGATTCTTAATCAATGTTTTTGCAATGACCATAAAAAGCGCTGCCGGAACTCCCTTACCGGATACATCAGCCATAACAAGCGCAATATGATCGTCATCCACAAGGAAGAAATCATAAAAGTCTCCCCCTACCTCCTTCGCCGGATTCATGGTGGCATAAAGGTCAAATTCGTTTCGCTCCGGAAAAGGAGGAAAAATTGACGGCAGCATGTCCGCCTGAATCTGTGTCGCAACATTAAGCTCTGCCCCCATTCTCTCCTTTTCTGCTGTAATTTTCTGGATATCTGATATGTATACCTCAATTTTATCAATCATATTGGTAAAGGAATCTGACAGCCACTTGATTTCATTATCCTTCTTAAATTTTATCGGTTCCAGTGTAATACTGCCTTTTTCATAGGAATCAATATACCTTGTCAGACTCAGAATGGGACTAACTACGCCATGATCAACCACACGGATCATGATTACCGCAATGGCAATGAGTGCCAGCATAAAGAAGAGAAGAATCCTTTTGACATAGCTGTTAATTTCTTTCTCAAGACTGGTCAGAACATAATCTGCTTCTACCATGGCTGCAACATTTCCGTTCCTGTCAAAAACAGGTGCCCAGACAGAGATGGATTTTCCATATCCCACATCTGCACCATAAACAATCTGCGTCGAAGTGCTTTTTGCTTCCATATCCGGTAACAGATAGGTATACTCTGTTTCACCATAGTCAAATCGGTCTCCAAGCTTTGAAATATTGCGCATATCCTCCTTATCTGTATATGCTTCAATCACATATACAAAATGATCTTCATAAGGCACCATGAGATACAGGTAGTTCAACCCCGTAGTATTCTCCTTTACATTATTAAACTGTGACACCAGCTTATCATATTCCGCATCTGTATTGCCGGTGTTTACATAATCTGCAACTTTATCACCATCTACTTCATTTGCCAGCATTTTTACAATACCCAGCGCCTTGTCATAATAGAAATTGATATATGTATTATAAAATGCTTTATAACTGATCAGCATCAAAATAATGCACATGACAGCAATCAAGATACATATAACACTGATAATCTGTATTCGTAACCCTGTCTGTTTCTTTTTCATGACTACCTCCAATTACACACCTTAATCACTGTCTGATTTTACTTTCAGTAGCTCCACCAATGCACCACACGTACATTCCTCTCCGCAAATAGGACATCTTATACCGTATTTTCCTATATCTTTATAAAACAAAGGTATCTTTTTCTGAAAAACAGCCTCTCCGATTCCCTTAAGTGGTTTCTGAGCAGGAATTGAACCATCCTGATAAATCCATAACTCCACAAGTGCCAGCTCCACTTTTTTATCAAGAAGAGCCCTTCTCATACGGTCTACCAATTCCCTGATAATTCCTCTTCCCCTGTATTCTTCCAACACCAAAAGTCCATCCGGTGTGTAAATTTTTCGGTCTTTTGTGAACTCCTTTATCTCATTCTCCAATTCAGGATGCGGGTAGGTAAAACTGATTCCACTCTGCCCTGTAAAGAATCCGACAATCTCTCCAGCTTCGCAAGCCTTAAAACCTAAATAGTCACCATTGTAAAATTCTTTTTCCATGGAATCACGAATATATTCACCACTATTTAAGTAGTTTTCATACAAGGTAATCACTTGAGATAAATCTTTTTCTTCGATACAAGAATACGAAATCACTTTAATTATTCCTCTTCTTTCCCAGTTTCAAAAACATACAGACCAATAAAAACATCAAAAGAAATAACAGGGAAATTCCCTTGCGATTTCCAAGCATAAGCGCTGCACCATATATAACAGGTCCGAGAGTCTGTCCTATATTTTCAAACATGGAATATATTCCCATTGCATTACCCATACCAGCTTCTTCACATTCATCAAGCCCCTCAAAGTAAGTGTACTGACAGGTGTATGCAAAGGATATAACGACAGACAGAACGACCATGTCTGCAAGCACGATGAAAATATTTGGCACCAGCACAAATAATCCCATATTGAGTGCCATGCAGAGACTTGCCAGAACAACACTCCTCTTTGCTCCCAGTACCTTTAAAAGATATTTAGAAAGCAGGGGGCCTATGTAAATCACAAGCATACCGCAGCCAAGATAAATTCGTCCAATCTGTACCTCATCAATTCCAAACTGCTCAACATACAAAGGGAAAAAATACTCTCTATAAGACAGCGAAATCATAAACGGAATCAGAATGAATCCAAAAAAGGCTGCAACTCTCCTGTTAATCAGGAATTTGAAAATATGAAACCTGCTTTTAACTGCTTCACTGTTTTTATCCTTTTCCAGCTTGACATTTTTAGCCTGTATAGTAAGCAACAGACCACAGCCAAGCAAAACAGCCCCCACAAGATATACAATCCTGTAATCTGCAAAAGATAAAATAATCGATCCAAGACCTGCACCTATTGTAACACCGGAAAGAACTCCTGCTGATACATCTGCAAATCCGGATTCCACAAAATCAGAATTACCACCCATAGAAACTATTGTATTGGAAGTCACATACACAATTCCCATTCCCATACCAATAAACAGCTTTCCAATCAAAATCCCCGTATATCCCGGGACCATCAGACACACCAGAAAACCTGCCATCTGACTGATAAGCCCAAGCTGCATAACTTTTCGTATGCCAAGCTTCTCTGCAAACCTTCCGCCAAATATGGAAAAAACTGCAGCCATCATAAGCTGTAAAGACATTGGAAGGGCAATTGCGATTTCGCGTGAAACAGGAAGCGTATCTGCATAAAGTCTTGAACATAATATAGCAATAAAGGCATCCTGCATGGAATCCGTCACATATACCAGAAAGACCATAACACGTATTGGCATCTGCTGTGTAATGTCCCACTTTTCTCTGGATATCCCTTTTCGCTTTTCAAAGAAGGAAAGAGCAAAAATGCATTCTAATACAAGCATGATCATAACACCGCAGCTACAGATGACGGTAACAATATTCTCTATTACCAGTTCCTTCTTTTCCTTCACTGCATCATCCAGACTGGAACCCACCTCAAGTTCTGCAATAATCGTACCACTGTGATCTCTAATCGGTAGTAATGTAAACATCCAGGATCCATACGAACTGATCTCACTGACCGTATATGCTTCCCCGTTTTCCAGTACCTGTGTATACTCATTATCGCCATATTCATAAATTGGCTGACCACATACAGTAGTATCTTCATAGTCCATCAGACAGTTAATGCTTTTTCCATCCGTGCTGTATATAACATAGTAATAGTAAACCTCATGCTCGTAGCTCGCCGAAATCATACTATCAAGTTTATCCTTGATATTCATATAGGCATCCGAATGATAATCTGATATTTCTCCCAGTTGTTTCAACTTTTCACTATCGATCTGCTGTCTAAGGCTTTCCGCAAACACCTGCATGTTGTCCATGACCAGTCTGTCATGGTTTGCCATCAGTGAAGAAATCGATGAATAAGAAGCAATTGCCGCTACAATGACGGAAGAAATGACTACAAGTGCCATTCTGCTAAAACCTGACTTATCCTGTATATTTTTGATGATTCTCAGTATGATAACGATAATCATGACAGTCACTGTCAAAACTGCCACCACGAGTAATACCCAGAACAAAAAAACCAGAAAGCGATTCCCAATTCCTGCGTCACCACATTCTGTTGCCGAATTATCTGCGGTTTCAAGATAAA
Organism: Lachnospiraceae bacterium; assembly: GCA_017424235.1. GTDB lineage: Bacteria > Bacillota > Clostridia > Lachnospirales > Lachnospiraceae > COE1. Next base: position 22,893 of record JAFPAQ010000011.1, read on the forward strand.
TATACTGCTCATTATCGGTTGCCGTGACGGTACTGCCATCCTCTGAAACACAGATTGAATACAAAACACTTTCACTTTGATATACGCACTCAGGCAACTCTGGAGCATACAGAGAAAAACGAAAAATTCCTCTGCTTTGTAAATCCGTATAGTATACCTCTCCAGCAGCAGAAGTAATGCTCCATGGAATCTGTTCTTTTGAAATTCGTGCAACAGGTGTCCATTCTGCCATATCCGAGGAATAATAATAAACCTCACCCAATCTGGTAGTAATAATCAATATTTCATTTGCAACGTCATAAGCAGCATCGCTTACAAAAAGTGTACAGGGAATTTCAAGGATTTTTTCTACAAGATTTTCTCCGTTTTTTTCCATAATTCTGTATACATCAATGCTGTCCTCTTCTGCCTTCACAAAATAGATGTTTCCATCGTATTCCTGCAACTCCAATATGTCTCCATATTGTAATGGTGGATTCTCACACTGCGCATAATCAAATTCGTATAAAATCTCGCGTTTATGATCTGTAATTTTTATAATTCGATCTTTTTGTATCTGATTTCCCTGTGCACCCGAAATAAGATCTGCGATGTATATGTTGCCGGAATCATCTCCACAGACTCTGGCAGCATAAAAAAAGTCCGCGTTCTCATTTCCTCCAATCAATTTCCGAACCAGTTTTCTCTCGCTGTCCAAAACAATTACTGCTTTCTTGCCCTGATCAATCACATAAGTATATCCATTGCGATTCTGTACTGCATCACTTACTGACTCAAAAATGTAATTATCCTCAAAAAGAGACTGAAATCTCAACTCACGATTCCAGTACAAAAAGGTAATTACCAAAAGTCCAATTAGTATGCAGACACTTACGCCTGTCAATTTTCTCTTATTCATAGTTGTTTCTTAATTTGAAGGATGTTCTGACCATCCTTGTACTCATAGGACATATCATCCATGCTCTTCTTGACCATATAAATCCCCAAGCCACCAATCTGACGTTCCTCCGCAGACAAGGTTATATCAGGATCTTCCTTTGCCAACGGATTATAGGGTATACCCTTATCAATAAAGGTAATAACAACCACTGATGGAGCTTCCTCAAGCTCTACACGGATAGTCACCACACCGATATCCGGAGCATACGCATACTGTGCTATATTCACAAAAAGCTCCTCGACTGAAACATCAATTTGCATCTGAGCCTGTACTGTGCATCCTCTTTCCTCCAGATGTTGATCAACAAAGGCAAGAACTTTATCGAGATTCTCTGTTTTAGCCTCAATATTTAACTCACTCATTGGCTCTTCCTCTACTTTCTATATTTATCTTTTCAGTAATTATCACGACAGCTTCAAAAGACTTTACAGCCTACTCTTCAATATTTAAAATATCAACAAATCCTGTCACCTCAAAAATATCCATAATATCCTGATTTACATTTCGAATTATCATATTGCCCTGCTTATTCATAACCTTTTGGGCAGACAATAGCACTCTAAGCCCTGCGGACGAAATGTAAGTCAATTCTGCCAAATCAATAATCAGTTCCGTCACACCGCCAAGGTTGCTCTTAATTTCTGCCTCTAACTGAGGAGCTGTCATAGTATCCAGTCTTCCTTCCAGAAAAATGTGCATTTTTGAATTGTTTTCTGTTTTATTAATTGTCATTCTAAAGTCCTCCATGTCTCAAATTCTGTTGAAACTGAATCAAATCTCTAAATAATATAATTATATTTCTCTATACCTGATTTGTCAACTTTCTTGCCCTAAACGGCGTATTTTGAGGAACTATTTGCGTTATTTATCTATTTTGTCAGATTTTATAGTATTTTTGTAACTGTTCACTAGGTGCGCAATCTTTTGACGTGCATTGGGGACGTTTCTTTCGCAACGAGGATGGGGTTTTCGCATTGGGTTGCAATAGGTCGCAATAGGGACTGGGCTTCTGTATCGTTGTGAAACACGATACAGTATGAACCGTCTCTTTTAGTCTTTTTACGTTTTTTTCAACGATGCATTGATTGTAATTTGCCCCCAAATCCGCTATACTAAGATAAGGATTTGATATGGTGGATTTTTGTGTAGGAGGTATGCACGATATGGCAAGAACAGTGGCAATCGGATTACAGGATTTTGGCGATTTGATTCAAAAAGATTATTTTTATATTGATAAGACATCGTTCATAAAGGAATGGTGGGAAAATGGAGACAGTGTGACGTTAATTACCCGCCCGCGCCGCTTCGGAAAGACGCTCAACATGAGCATGGTGGAACAGTTCTTTTCTGTTGATTATGCAGGACGGGGTGATCTGTTCGAGGGGCTTTCCATCTGGGAGAGTGAGAAATACAGGCAGCTGCAGGGGACTTATCCTGTAATATTTGTGTCATTTGCAAGGGTAAAGGCTGATAATTACAAAGATGCAAAACGTCAGCTTTTTGCGATCATGAAAGACCTATATGAAGCATATCCGTTCATTCCTGAGGATAATTCCATATCTGAAATCGCAAGAACAATGAGAGAATATCGGAGAGCAGGTCGTGATGATAATGATGCAATCAATGAAACAGATCTGGCACTTTCTATTCATGACTTATCAGGATATCTAAAAAAATATTATGCGAAAAAAGTTATCATTCTTCTTGATGAATATGATACCCCAATGCAGGAAGCATGGGTACATGGATACTGGGATGAGATTGTTGCATTGTTTCGAAATATGTTCAATGCAGCATTTAAAACAAATTCCAACCTTTACAGAGCCATCATGACCGGTATCACAAGAGTGTCGAAAGAATCCATTTTTTCTGATTTAAATAATCCGGAGGTGGTCACAACGACCTCTGACAAATATGCGACATCCTTTGGATTTACTGAGGAAGAAGTGTTTGCTGCGCTGGATGAGTGTGGTCTTTCCAAGCAGAAAGAAAAGGTAAAGCAGTGGTATGATGGGTTTACTTTCGGACAGCACAGGGATATCTACAATCCCTGGTCAATCCTGAATTTCCTTGATAAGGGAACATTTATGACCTACTGGGCAAATACCAGCTCCAACAGTCTTGTAGGGAAACTACTGTGGGAGGGAAACCGCAGGGTCAAGGAAGGTTTTGAACTCCTTTTGCGTGGTGAGACAATAAAAACTCCTATTGACGAGCAGATCGTGTATAATCAGCTTGACGGCAATGAAGAGGCAATCTGGAGCCTGCTTCTTGCAAGCGGTTATCTGAAAGTCATTTCATATGATGATCTGGAATTTATGGAATGTGGAGCGGAACAGATGTATGAGCTGACACTTACGAACCATGAAGTACGGCTTATGTTTGAAGGAATGGTGCGCGGATGGTTCCGGAATGCAAAAGGGGATTACAATGATTTTGTGCAGGCTTTGCTTGTCGGTGACATCAAGGCCATGAACGTCTATATGAACCGCGTGGCACTCGGCACGTTCAGCTATTTTGATACAGGAAAAAGACCTTCCGGTGCCGAACCGGAGCGCTTCTATCACGGGTTCGTGCTCGGACTGCTTGTCGATCTGCAGGACAGATATATCATTACCTCAAACAGAGAAAGCGGTTTTGGCAGATATGATGTGGTAATCGAGCCAAAGGAAGCGGAGAAACAGGATGCCTACATTCTGGAATTTAAAGTGCGGGATGCAGACGACGAAAAAGACTTACAGGACACTGTAGCCGCAGCACTGCGCCAGATTGAGGAAAAGCAGTATGCAACAGAACTGATGGCGCGTGGCATCGAAAAAGAGCACATCCACAGCTACGGCTTTGCATTTGAAGGAAAACAGGTGCTCATCGGGAAATAATAATAAAATCCCCAAAGTCAACCGACTTTGGGGATTTTATTTTTTATTATCAGAACCACTTGAAGATTCTGGATGTGATCTTGATCTTCTTTGCAAGCTTCTTGCCTGTCGTGCTGTCCGTTATCGTGACAGTCGGCACAAAGTTGTTGTTCTTATTCTTATACGGCACGTTGTCCACAACGATGGTCTGGGCATCCAACGGAGCCTCAACAATGGTGAACTTCACCGGCATATCCTTGGTATTGTCTGCAAAATTGCCCTTTCCGATGATGTAAAGGTACTGTGCCTTTGTATCCTCTGCCGAAGCCGTCTTTGTGTTGTTCTTGTAGGTCAATGGGATCGGTTGTATGCTTTCCACGACAATCTCTGCCTGATAGACACCATCCTCCAGTTGTGCATCCGTCGAAACAGCGTATACCCACTCCCCTGTCCGGATCCCTCCGACATGAAGCGCATATCCATCAAAATCATCATCGACAGAGATCGGTCTGTTTGCAATCTCTGTAATCTGATAACTGTCATTCCCAATTCTGACTGGCATATCTTCCTTAACCGATGAGATATCTGCCTCCTTCACATAGCAGGTGACACTGCCATTCTCACTCACTGCACAGACAGAGACGATCGTATCCATCTTTCCGAAAATTCCCCATACACATACACCGACAAGCAGCAATATAACTGCCGTCATGAACATCCACACACCCGGCGTCGATACCTGTATGTAATCTTTGATCTGATCCGGGGCGGAAAGCTGTTCCATGCTCTTCTCCCGAAATAATTTTTTCTTCACGATTATGCTCCTTCTCCAGCATTTATAATTGTTTCCTGATTCGAAGGATGTTCTGTCCATCCTTGTAATCATAGGTAATGTCATCCATGGTCTTCTTGACCATATAAATTCCCAAGCCGCCAATCTGACGTTCCTCCGCAGCCAAAGTAATATCCGGATCTTCCTTTGCCAATGGATTATAGGGCACACCATTATCAATAAAGGTAATCATAACCGCAAGCGGTTCCTCCTGTATCTCCACCTGGATTGTCACCATACCTGTGTCCGAATCATATGCATATTGTGCTATATTCACAAAAAGCTCCTCAACCGCCACATCAATTTGCATCTGCACTTTTATCGCACATTCCTTTTCCTCCAGATGTTTGTCGACAAAAGCAAGCACTTTTTCCAGATTCTCTGTTTTAGCCTCAATAGTCAACTCACTCATTGGTTCTTCCCTTCCTTCCATTCATATCTAATCATTGTAATTATTTTACCACATTCTTTTAAAATAGTCTGTAAATTATGCAATATTTGACAAATCTTTAGATATCTGGTTCAAAAACGAAAGCAAAACTATATACTTACGTCTTTCAAATTGCTATAATATAAATACAAACAAAACCGGAGAGGAACGATACGCAAATGAAAAAAGCCAAAAATCTAACTTACAGTTTATCCTTTCGAATTATCAGCTCGATTGTCTTCCTGCTTTTGGTATTCAGCACAATCGCCAGTACCATCGGCTATATCCGATTCACGGATTCACTTACCAAAGAATATAATGACTCCGCCTTTCGCACTGCCGAAACTGCAGTTACCCTGATCAACGGAGACAAAATTGAGGAATACCTGGCGACCGGAGGAAACAGTGCCGATTACAAGCTCAGTCTGGATCGGATGAATATCCTCTGTCAGAAGCAGAATGTGACACTGCTCTATGTGATTGCTGTGGATACATCCGATTACAATCATTTTAAATCAGTATTTAATGTCGTCAATGAGGCGAGCGGATTTACCCCCTGGGAGGTCGGTCTTGTGCGGGAAACGACCAATGAGAAATATCGACAGATTTACCAGGATATGTATGAGAACGGGCTTTCCCGTGGAACCGTCACCAGAACATCTGATTTAAGAGGGAACGAACCACATATCACCTCGCTCGTTCCGGTCACTGCTTCCGATGGAACAGTGACTGCTATCCTGTGTGTACAGCGTCCCATGTCGGAACTCGTAAACGGCAGAAGAAGCTATCTTCGTTGGGTCGCAGTGACAATGATCCTGCTCTCTGTATTTGGTGCTGTCTCTGCTTCCGCTTTTCTGAGACAACAGTTTGTAGTGCCAGTCAGAAAAATTATGGACGAGTCGAAACGTTTCGCACAGGAAACTACCAAAACAGAACATCAAAATTTAGCCAATATCAGCAAAATCCGCGAGATCAGCGAGCTTGGTTCTTCCATTGAGAAGATGGAACACGATACAATCCAGTACATGGAGAACCTGACGCGCATTACGGCAGAAAAGGAACGCATCGGTACCGAGCTGGAACTTGCCCAGAAGATACAGGCAAATATGCTTCCAAACATCTTCCCGCCTTTCCCTGAAAGAACGGATTTTGATATCTTTGCATCCATGACCCCTGCCAAAGAAGTAGGCGGAGATTTCTATGACTTTTTCCTAATCGATGAGGACCATATCGGTCTCGTCATGGCGGATGTTTCAGGCAAGGGTGTACCGGCAGCACTGTTTATGATGATGTCAAAGATTCTTGTGAATAACTACGCAATGATGGGCGGCTCTCCCAGGGAAGTGCTGGCGCATGTCAACAATACGATCTGCCGGAACAATGAGAACGATATGTTTGTCACTGTATGGTTCGGAATCCTCACAATCTCTTCCGGACAGTTAGTGGCATCAAACGCAGGTCACGAGTATCCCATCATTCGAAAGCCAGATGGTGAATTTGAGCTTTTCAAGGATAAGCATGGCCTGATCATCGGAGGCATGGATGGAATCAAATATAAAGAATACGAGCTTACGCTCGAAAAGGGCTCGACACTGTTCCTCTACACAGACGGTGTGCCGGAAGCGACCAATGCAGACAATGAGTTGTTCGGCGCTGAACGGATGCTTGCAGCGCTGAACAAAGCACCCGATGCACCCCCTCGCAAGGCACTTGAAAACGTTAAAAATGCAGTGGATACCTTTGTTGGAGATGCTCCGCAGTTTGATGATCTGACAATGCTCGCGATTCAGTTATATTAAAAAAATCGGATGCCAGCGCATCCGATTTTTTTGTAAAGCTCCTGTTATCTCTTATCCAATAATAATGATCTTATCCATCGCATCCAACCACGTAACACCACTGCCACGTCTGGTCGACATTTCATTGACAATGACGGATCTGGGACGAATCACTTCAATATCCGCATCCTGATCTGCCGGTACAACAAGACTGCTCACATCATTGATGGTATAGTATTTTCCGTCCACACAGCCCAGATACATCATCTCATGTCCCCTGAACTGGAGAATGCTTCCTGGTCTGATCGAACTGCTTAACAATGTTCCCTTCTGCTCTGCACTGTATTGATCCAGCGATGTCAGCACCATGCCCGGAATCGCAGCCTGCCATGTGGTATTTCTGGGAAGCTTGATTCCAAAGCATCTGTATAGATTCTGCATATAGCCGGAGCAGTCATTTGAGTAGAGCATACCGCCCCATCCATAGCGGTTTCCAAGCGCTTTGAACGCCTGCGTCAGCACATTTGCTGTCGTGTAAGGAAGATAGCCCACATGCACATCCCGGTTTGCAGGAATCAGTGCCCTTTTCTGCGCAAAGGAACCATCTGCATTTCTGACAGGCATCAGCACGACATAATTATTCCAGGAAAGTCTGGCAGTGATTGCGCCCTCCTGATCGTTTGCCAGTGGCAACACAGTGCCCATCAACAGCCGCTTCTCAGACAATGCCGGATCGATTGCGCTTGGCTCCAGATAAATCTTCTCACCGGTCACTACCAGGACATCCTCTGTCGACTGTACTTTCTGCCACTCTTTCTTGTTCTTGCAGACAGCTACATCCAAAGCAGGAACCCAGCCGGAACAAAAGCTGCTCTCCACATAGGCAAACTGCCCATCCCCACTGTAGAAATAAACCACAACCGGCTCATTCACATTCAGTCCTGTCGACGCCTCATTATCCCATTCCATATCCCAGTCCGTATCGGACAGATATTCCTTGTATGGATATCCCTTCATGATGGTCTGATTGACCACAAAGCCATATTGTAAAGTCATCGTGTCAGACACTCTGCTCGTGCTGATATTGGTCCTGATGTAATCATAATACCAGTCCGGCACCGGCTGACCTGCAAGATAACGGTTAGAAGGATTCTCAAAGGCTGCAAGCTCAGCCACCAGCTTCGTACCATTAAAGGTAGATTCCATGGCAGCCAAATCTTTCACATGTGTTTCCTTTGTGTCCATGATCCGCCGATTCAGTCCTTCAATCTCTTCCTTGTTCATAATAACATCATATGCATTGGGCGTCCGACTAATCCAGTATTCCGCACTGCACATCTCCTTTGTCACATTCGGTGCCAGCCCTGTATCCGCCGCATATACCGGCGTGCAGCTCAGACAGCAGCACAGCATGACTGCCATAATTTTTTTTGCTAACTTTCCTTTTTTCATAAATCATTAACCTTCCTTTCTATTTTTACCACACCAGCTCGGTCGCAGGTACAGGATGCCTGTTGATCGTTACATCATAGGTTCTTCCATTGCGCATCCTCACCACGCGATGTGCCATGCGGGTAATTTCTTCGTTGTGTGTAACCATGACCATAGTCGTCCCTGACTTTACCACGTTTTCCAGGACAGAAAGTACTTCGATGCTCGTCGCATAATCCAGTGCCGAAGTTGGTTCATCGGCGAAAATCAGCTTCGGCTTTTTTACCAAAGCTCTGGCAATAGAAACTCTCTGCTGCTGACCGCCGGAGAGCTGTGATGGATAATTATTTTTCTTATCCTGCAAGCCTACCATCCCAAGCACCTCATCCGAGCTTAGATGCTCCTGCACCAGCTCGCCAATTAAGTCGATGTTCTGGGAAGCAGTCAGTGTCGAGATTAAATTGTAGCTTTGGAAAATGAACCCGATATTCTCTCTCCGATAAGTCGTGAGTTCTTCCTGTGTGGCATTTGAGAGCTCTTTGCCCATAAATTGAATAGAACCGCTGTCCGCCGAATCCATACCCCCAATGATATTAAGGAACGTCGATTTTCCGCTTCCGGATTCTCCCAAAATGACTAGGAGTTCTCCCTCGTAGACATCAATATTGACCCCTCTCAAAACAGTCGTGACCACATCGCCATTTTGAAAAGACCGCCTGATATCCCTTGCACTTAACAGGATCTTATCAAACTTCCACTCCGGATTCAAACCTTCAATCTGATCAATCTGAATCGCAATCAGGTTTGCGAGGATTTCGCAGATATCCGCAATCTCCTCATTAAATTTTTCCGATTCTGCTGTCCTTGCAAGCTGTATGCAGCCTAAGTTCTCATACTGATTGGAAAAGGGTACACAGATCATGGATATTATATCAATCCCTTCAAAATCTTTGTCTGTCTCACAATCTGTACCTTTTTTGTATTCAAATAATCGTTCTGCCTTCTGCGACGCATAGACACGTCCGACCATTCCTTCCCCCATCTTATGTATACAGGATGTGAAATCTTTGCTCCCTCTCCAGTAATATGGATGGAGCGCTTCCTCTTCTTTGTACCAGAGAATGGCATATTCAGAGGGAAATGCCAGCAATATTTTCTGAACACCTACTTTAATCGCCTCATCAAAGCAGCTTGCCTTTTTTATTTCATTTTGAATTTCTCCAATCACTCTGAAATAGTTCATCATTTCATCTGTCATTTAAAGATCCCCCAGTGCATGTTACTGATTCGCCCTCAATCTTGTCCCAATCGCGTCATCCGATAAGGGTGTCGTGATCACTGCTTCTCCCGCTGCAATTCCATCTAGCACCTCATAAAAGTCTTCTCCTTCCACACCCAGAGATACTGATTTTCTGACAGCCCTGCCAGATTCCAATACATATACATAATCACCGGCATCATCAGAATAAACTGCCTTATAGGGTACAGACAGCGCCTGTGATTTCTGTGCTGTAATAATCCTGATATCAGCTTCCAGACCAATCGCGGGCATATTCTCTGTATCCGTGATTTCGATGTCTACCTTCACCTTTGCCTTGCCGGAGGAATCTGTTTCCGCCACTTTATAGATTTTCGATACCACACCTGAGTATATCATATCACCCACTGTAATGACTGCTTCCTGCGCGACTGCAATCTTCCCGATATCATATTTTGATACCCTGACAGTCACCTTATATCCGGAAGTCGGCTGAATCGTATACAGTGTCTGACCTGCTGCAACTGTGGCACCGTTGTCTATATATTTTTCCATAATCACACCGTCACACGAGCATACAATCCCCGTCTTTGCCTTCTCAAGAAGCCGCTCTGAATCTTTCTGATCCAGCTGTGCCAGTGTCACGGAATCCATCTGCTGATCAAGTGTCTCCTGTGTCACCAGGCGTTCTTTTGCTGCCTGGGCTTCTGTCAGGCTCTCGTTCCAATTGATCGTTGTAATGTTCAGATTTTTGGCAAGCTCTAAATATGCAAGTGTTTCCTCACCGGTCATTCCCTCATTGGGCAGGTTTGACATTGCAGTACGGTTATTCTTTAGCTGATCTGTCAGGCTGCTTACCGTTCCACATGCACTGGAATATTGTGAATCCAGTTCATTCTTTTTGCCATTCAGGTTATCGAGCTGCGCCTGTGCTGTGCTCTTTTGTGCCTGTGCGGTCTCGATTGCCGCAAGAAGCGCCGAAATCTCGGTTTCATGACCTGCTCCATCTTTTCGAAGCTCGTCAAGCATTTTGTTATTCCTTGAAATCTGACTTTCACATCCGGAGATTGTTCCCTGCAATGACGCAATTTCATTTGCAAGGGTATCCGTTTCAGATTTTAATGTCTGCTTCATATTTTCGGCACTGCCAAGCTTTGTTTCAATCATCGTTGCGGCATTTTCAAGCTGCTTTGTCTGTTCCTGAATGATTTCTCCTTCCAACGCCTGATTGATATCAATCACATTCATATGATTCTGCAAATCTGTATACTGATTCTGATAATTGTCCGCCGCCGTCTGTGCTGCGTTCAGACGCGCCTGTGCTTTGTTGTTTTCGGCAACTGCAGCACTGTATTCATCTGTATAATAAGTTACATTTGCTGACGCTTTGTCGTAAGCGTTTTCATATTCCGTCAGATTATACTCTGCCAATAAATCCTTCGACGCGACCGTATCGCCCACTTCATAGCGAACTGTATCCAGTTTTCCATCCACGGTTGCGTAGATATCAATCGCACTGTTTGCTGCAATTGTTCCTTTTTCCCTCACATATTCTGTCAGATCCTGCGGTGCAGCTTTGACAACATCAACCGATTCCGGCATGAGCAGATATATTGCCACACCGACAATCACCGCAAGTACCGCAGTACCACAAATCACATATTTAACCCCTTTTTTCATTTGCTTCTCCTTTCCAAAGTACTAAACTCCCTTCAACGCAGTCACCATATCAATCGTCTCAATCTTTGCGTTGATCCTTGCATTCATGATAACAGACAAAAGAAATGTTACCATAAATGTACAAATATATGAGATCAGCGATACCTGAATCATACAGTCAAGATCCTCGCCCATCGTCGAGATCAGAAGCTCCAATACCCGATATCCAAAAGGAATCCCCGACACGGTTCCAACTGCCGATAGAATCAGATTCTGCTGCATCAGGATTGCCTTTAAATCCTTTGCACGAAATCCCAATACTTTCAATGTTGACATGTCACGGCTCTTTTCCATATACGAGAGGGAGCCCATATTATACAGAATCACAACTCCCATCAGCAGTGACAGTGAAATCACAATTACAATCAGGGAATAATTGGCTTCATTGCTCCTCCTCATTCCTTCTGACAGGCTTGCAACAGCGTTCACTGACTCAATTTCTGTCTTTTCTTCCAAGTCCTTTGAAACAGTCCTGTTCGTATAGATGCAATTCGGCTCAAAGATACCCTGTAATCCTTCCCACGTATCTCGGGAGAGGGTAATTCCCTGTGTAATCGGATTGCGGTTTATAAAAGCCACACGTTCCGTATATGCCTTTGACGTACCGCTTACTTTCCACGAAACAAAATCCCCTTCTTTCACGCCAAGTATTTTTGCTTCACAATAAGAAAGTGCAACCCCATCCAGACCGACATACTGACCTTTCATATCATTGATAAAATAACAGTTTCCCTTGTCGACAACAGTCATACTGGTACGATGATTTGACGCATCCGTAAATAGCATGATTGGCTCATTTTCAATCATCTGTCCACGATATTCTTTTGCATAATCATATACGACATCATAATCTGCCTGTTCAGAAAAATTGACAATATCGTTTGCCCTGACCAGCTCACCATACATCCATGTCGTTTCTTTGGCTAAGGATTCCCAAAAGCCAAATGCTGCAAAAATCAGTGCACTGCAGGTCATAATACCTGCCAGACTCATCACTGTGCGAAGCTTATTTCTGGCAACATCCTGCACATTCCAGCGTGTGGAAAACCGCAGCCTGCTCCATATTGGAAGCTTCTCATACCAGCCTGTTCCAAAAGCTTTTGGCGATTCCGGCTGTAGAATGACAGCTGCATTTTGTGACAGTACCCTTTTATTTGAATAGTAAGCAACAACTGCTGCTGACGCTGTCAGCAATAGCGCAAAATAAACATTACTTACAGGAAACACCTTACACTCATATGGATTCAGGAAAAACCAGGTCATGTTCTCATAACCGACATCTCCTAAAACATAATATCCAACAACAGCGCCAACGACACAGCCAAGAAATACAGTGAAAATACCATAGGACATATAATGAAATGTGATTGTCCTGTCACGGAAGCCTAATGCTTTCAATGCACCAATGACTGTTCTTTGTCTGGCAATCAGTCTGGTCATTGTTGACAGGATTCCAATCAGGGCAATACATCCAAACAAAATCGGAAATATTTTCTTCAGCGCCAGCAAACTGTTAAGGCTGTTCAAATACGTGCGAATCTGATAATCCTGTCCTTTTGTGGTCATGACCAGTTCCTCAGAATCCAAAGTCTTTTTGATTGCCGCACTGACCTGTGACGTCAGCCTGTCCTCCGATGCAGTCAGGTTCAGTTGTCCGCTAACACCCTCAATATCAATCAGAAGCTCATCGAACACGACATCCTCATACGGACACTCAGAGATATCCATAAAGCCAAAGCTATATTCACCATAGGTCGCTTCCACATAAGAATCAGGCATATAATATAGATACTGTGGTGAATAGACCAATCCCTTCACTTCTTCATTCAATCGGATGTGGTCTGACATAATCGTAACGATATCACCGCACTCGATACCCATCGCCTCGCAGAACGTCGCATCAAGCCAGATTCCCGAAGCTCCTTCCGTGTACGGAACACCTTCCTTCAACAGCATTTCTGAGATATCATTTCCGCTAAGATACGTCAACAGGATATTCTTTTCTCCACCAAGCTCAATCTTCCCTGATGTGTTGTAGTACCCGTTCACGCTCCTTATCTGAGGAAGATTTTGTAACGCATCGATATCTTCTCTGGTAAAAAGCTGCCCCTGAACATCGAGATCCCTATAATTCGTGTCCGTCAAATACCTGTCAAGCGCATCCGGACTGGAGGCCGAAAGCCCGGACAGCACACTTACAGATATGAATGCCATCGTGAAAATGGCAAGAAATTGTATCAAATTTGCCTGTAAGTCTTTAAACATTTTTTGGAACAGCATTCTTTTTCTTCCCCTTTGTGTCTTTTATAGATTATCTGCTGAACAGTTACCTATATTCTTTATCACCATAGAATATTTTTATTGTATGTAAATGATTGCCGTCTTTTTCAACGCCTTACCTATCCTCGTTATTGCTGAAACGATTAATCCAAAGCACATCAAATATAGCATAATGGTTTCTGAATTATTATTTACGATACACATAATCGATATCGTTACTTTTATGATTCCAGTAATCAGTTTCCATTTCCAGAATGCTGCTTCTGCTTTACGTGATTCATAAGCTCTGAAAATCGTAATAATACCCGCAAAAAAGTAATAAATAACGAAATATGCCATCATATATCTTTGACCGATTCCTTTTATCGATAAAATAAAAAAACTCAAGTCCAAAGTGATCAATGCCCGGTAAAGAATTATTTTCCCACCAACCATATGTATTCCCATACTAAGGAAATAAGCGAACTGTTTGATTCCATTTATCAGCAAAGCTACTCCAAGAATGAACGTTGCCATATAATATCCTGTATCTGGAAATACCAGCATGGAAATACTCACCATAATGATCACTATTCCGATTACGATATTCTTTATCCTATTGACTTTACTCATCCTCAATCTCTCATTTCATTGGTTTTTTGAAATTATTAACTATTTTCTCAAAATCCTTAATACCCCTGAATCCTTTTTTCCAATAATCAACAGAAAAACCGGCAAGCATGTTTCCGGATTCAAAAACAGCATTTGTAACCATACTTTTCTGGCGCATTGCTGCAAGTATAAATCTTCCAAATGAAGTATCGTCTTTGAGATCATGCGAAGCATTTCCATACGCAATCTGATATTGATTGATATCAAAAGGAATGATTTCACATCCGGACAATTCTTCTCCAAATTCTTTCCAATCCCTGGAAGCGATAAGCTGACGTTTACTCAGTATCGTATTGATTCGATCTCTCCATGAAGAAATCGCATCAAAATCATAAGTTTCTTTTTCGAATGTTTTTACTTCCCCTCGAAGATATTTCATTGCATATATCATTTGGCAAAATGCCTTTTCATACTCTTTTGGATTATTCTTATCAATCACATCATAATTTCCCCAGGCAGGCTGATATTTATAATGTGCAAAACTATAATCAGGCAAATGTCCTGCACGTCCATGCCCCAGATTCATAACTGAATTCTCACTACCATCATTCATACTATTGATATATATCCCTTTTTCCGGATTATCTGTACCTACAGGATTATGATGAAAAGTAACATGTCTTTCATAGCATGAATCATTGTCATTAATCACTTCATAAAATTCAAAATCCGTATTGTTAATTACCTGAGATGGTGTGCCTGCAAAATATGCATGCGCCCAGGTATCTGCAAGGACATGCATGGCTAATCCTACACTTTCCAAATCCCTGTTCTTTGCAAGATTCACTGTCCTAACCATAAGATCACCATTGGGTTTACAAATCAGTCTGTATTTACTTCTGTAAGTAGGGGAAAACGCTTTAACGGGAGCATATAAATCATAAGGTAAAAAATGATAGGAGACCCATATTCTGGTAATATTTTGCAAGCCAATTAAGTCTGTTCCTGCTTCCATCATTTCACTTTGAAGTTGTGTCGTAGCTGCTGATAATGGCGCATGATTTTTTTTCAGTAAAGTAACCGTGCAACAATCAACAAATTGTGCGCTGTATGCAATTTCCAAACTTTCTTCGTGGGAATAACCGGCAATATATGCTGCGCAATACGTCGCATAATAATGAAAATCTTCCTGCATCGTTTTTACCTCATTTTTTTCAGTAGTAATGAAAATACAATTACTTCTATAAGGATTATGTTCGATGTTAAATCGATAATTAAGTAAATCATTGTTTTTGCTTCAAATGCTTCTCCATTCACAAATTGTGGAATATATAGTGACCACGAAATAATATTGAACAGTACTGACAAAGCAATATACAGATTGCCTTTTTTCTCCCCACAGCTGACAGCCATTGCTGTTTTTCCAATGTAAACATACAAAAAAGTAACGCACATAAGTATCAAAAAAATAAACAGACATAAAATAATTCTTATAACAGTATTTCCTGGTTCTGTGCCATATTCCTGAGACAGCTCATTCCAGAGTTCAAATAAACTCTCTATCCCTCTTATTCCTGACCATATTGAGAATAAAATGGTACCGACTCCACTCGTATATAATAAACCCTGCAATCGACGAACTTTTTTATCCGGATTCATACTACTCCTCATTTCTGCATTTCATCATATGCATTTTCTCCGAAATGATTTAATGTCATGATCGCAGCTGCACACCCACAGGTATATTCTGTTGTCTGCTGATAAGTTTCAAATTTTGAAATAAGATGCAGTGTCTCATCACTTTCCATGTTGTAAAGATTCCAGCCATCAATACATATCTTTTTTTCATCAGATAACCATCCTTTCCTTATCCATATTTTCATCGCAGGTAATCAATCACTGATATTTTACCACAATTTCTTGAATTAATCTGTAATTTTTATAATTTTTAACAAAATTTTAGAAATCTCTCGTTGTTAAAACAAAATAAACAATAAAAATCTCTTTGAAATCAAAGCATAAAAAACCGCTATATCAAGTTTTTCCCTGACATAGCGGTTTCCACTATTTCTTCCCAATCAACACCTTTTTCCCCTGGAATGCAAAACCGTATTTATGAATCCGTTCCGAAGGAATTCCCTTAGCTGTCAGCAATGTCTCGTACTGCTTCTCCTCGATCTGACGAAGCGCTGCAGCCACAGTGTCCTGTAAAGTTTGTTCCTCCTCTGAATCATGTACCTTAAATTCCAGGATAAATGCATCATCCTGCCGGGGATCCTTTGGCTCAAGCATCACATCATACCTGCCAAAACCACTTTCACGATTAGAAGTCATAACATATCTGTCCTGCAAATCCACCATCAGACCAAGCACAAACCCATGATAAAAGCGCTCCGGTTCATGTCTATATGGATTTTTTCCGGTATCAAAATAACTGAACGTCTTCAGTGCAACTTCGTTCATATAGACATTCATCTCTTTCAGTTTTCCATTCAGTAATGCCCTTACAAAGCCGTTGTATTCCCTCTTTGTTCTGCTGAACCATCCGTTCACGATATCATAAAACAGGTCAAGTATCTCGCCATTTGTCACAGCCAGCTCATACATCTGTCTCCGTCCCGGCACTTTCTTTTCATGGGAAAGTACTTTCAGATATCCGCCAGCCACCAACAGGCTAAAAATTGCATCGTCATCATCATCAAGTTGGTTATACACAATCTGCTCATCAATCGGGCAATGGATTTTTTCTCCCCGAAGCAGGCTTTCAAATGTCTGTTTTACACTCTCACCGCTTTCCCTGATCAGCTTTCTAACCAGACTATTACTGCTCGTATTCGCCCAGTACATTTCAATTTCTCCTGTCTTCAGGAAATTAATGATTGACCACGGATTATAAATATCCGTATGCTTCCCAAAAATAAAACCATCATACCAGTACTTGATTTCTTCTTTCCTGTCTGAATATCCAAATTCGTCAAGCGCAGCAAAAACCTCTGTCTCAGTAAAACCGAATGCAGTGGCATACATATTTGATGTCGTTGTAACAACGACCGGATTATTCAAGTCTGAGAAAATTGATTCTTTACTGACTCTGGTAATGCCAGTCATCATACCACGTGCAAGATATGGATTTGTCTTAAATGTAGAATTGAATAAACTCCGCGTAAAGGAAACCATTTCATCCCAGTATCCTTGTATATAGGCCTCCTGCATCGGCGTATCATATTCATCGAGCAGGATAATGACGTTTTTGCCATAATATCTGCTCAGATAGCCGGATAACTGATATAATGCCGACGAAGCAATCGCATCGTCCATACCAATTGTCACCCGGTCAAAATACTCCTTGTCTTTGTCTGTCAAGACTCCACTATCCCTTAAAAAAGAGAATCTGCTGTATAAATTGATAATCACTTCACAGATTTTTTTCCGTGTCAGTTCATATTCTTTCTCTTTTATCCTCGCAAACGACAGAAAGATTACCGGATACGTCCCCTGTAGCTCCCTGTACTTCTCGTCCTGCCAGATGGAAAGTCCCTGGAAAAGGTCCTCCCTGCCTTTATAATCCAATGAAAAAAATGCCTCGAGCATGGTCATATTCAGTGTCTTTCCAAAGCGGCGCGGACGGGTAATCAGAGTCACCTCATCACCATTCTCCCACCATTCCCGGATAAAATCTGTCTTATCTATATAAAACACATTTTGCTCTCTGATTTTTTCAAAATC
>JAFPAQ010000118.1 GCA_017424235.1 Lachnospiraceae bacterium
AGGAATGGGGAAGTAATACAGATACAAAGCAGTTTCTAAAGGATAGAAATATGCAGATATATAATCAGTATCAGGAAGGAAAAGCAACCTCAAAGCTTGCAGTAGATTTTTCATTATCAGTTAAAAGCATTCAACGAATTAATCTAACTATTTATGAGAGAACAAAACCTAAGAAAATCCCAATGGATTTGTATGAACTGTTTCTTTGTAATGATGAAGATACTGCATGTCAGTACGGAAATAATATTGAGTTTTTAAGAAAAAATAATGCTGAATTAAAATGAGTTAAAAATCGGATGCGTAAAGCAATTTGCTTTTGCATCCGATTTTTTTTAAAATATTTTGCCATAACTGATATAAAGAGTTTGATTTAAATTAACGATATATTTTATAATAACAGATTTCTAAGGACCATGCGAGTACATTAAATGTTATTGTACACAGGTTGTATCGCGTGATTTTAATTTATTTAAGGGAGAAGATTTTTATGGCAATTCAATATACATCGTCTCAGTTGCTTAAAAAGATAAGTGACAATAATTATTCTTATACAAGTACATTTAACAAGAAAATTCAGGAAAGTGATTCCAATGTTGAAAAATTACAAAAAGAAGTGGACGTATTAAAAAATGATGTAAGGAAAATGAAAAAATATTCAAACGGAATTGCGTCCAAAACAATGGTTGAAAAAAACTTAAAAAAATTTGTGAAATCATATAATTCAATGAAAAAGGCAGCAGGTGATGTAACAGACAAGGATGTGAAAAAACAGTTAGAAAAGCTTGATGATCATATCCTTAAAAATGAAAAGGATTTGAAAAAGATTGGTATAAAAAAATCACTAAAAGGTGAAATTTCATTTAATGAAGAAAAGTTTAAAGATGCAGAAAATAAGGATATTTATAAACTTTTTACCGGCAGGACTTCGTTTATCAGCATTGCAAATAAATTAATGAACAATGTTGATAAAAGTACAAACAGTGCACAAAATAAATTGATTGATCACAAAATACGAAAAACTACAAAGTATGACATAAATGATATAACTGTAGCCCAGGGTTTTATTCTTGGTAATGAGATTGCTTCTACACTTACAGCATATAATGGTATAGTAAAAGATGGCATCTTGAATGATAATGACATGTCGGATATTGATTATGATTTGAAGATGTTAACATTTGTATATGGTCTTGATTCTAATGACGTGGGGGGACAAAAGGAAAACTTTCAAAAGCTTTTTGAGACTAATAAAGATGATTTGGCTGATGTAGGTATATCGTATGATGAAAGCTCCAAGGCTGTCCATTATAATAAAGTAGCCGACATGAATAATGATAAGTTCAAACAGGCTTACAATAAGCTTTTTGCAGAGGATTCTGTATTTGGTAAATCAATAATAGAGTACAGTAAAAATGCATTTTATAATATTATAAGACCAAACAGTCTTGGAATATCATTGATTGATGAACAGCTGTAAACTGTCTAAAAATCCCGACAAAATTAATATTACTGGAAATTAGTTGTTTTTTTCGTAAGCATGGTATAATATAAAGTAAAATTAAAGGAATGTACTGACGGTACATTCCTTTTCTGACTATAATCACAATTTTCTAACCATAACACACAAAAAAGTGAAAGGCTGTTATTTATGAACATAAAGGAATTTTATCAGGGGAAAACATTTGATGCTTATAAAAATTTAGGTGCACATATATGTGATACGGGGGTGCTTTTCAGAACCTATGCTCCAAATGCAAAAGGGGTAAATCTGTTACATGGTGGAAATGAAATACCTATGTATCGTGCAGAAAACGGACAGTTTTTTCAGGTATTTGTAGACGGAGCAAAGGAATGGGACGTCTATGAATACAGAATATATAATAATCATGGAGGATATACTGACCATTGTGACCCTTATGGATATGGTATGCAGCTGCGACCGGATCATAAGTCTGTGGTAAGAAGTCTGTACTATGAATTCCATGATGAGCATTGGATGGCAGACAGAGGTAATCAGCTTAATAAGCCAATGAATATATATGAGATGCATTTGGGTTCATGGAAGAAACCGGGCGAAAACAGCACAGACTGGTATTCTTACTGGGAGCTTCCGGATATTCTTATACCTTACCTTAAAGAGAGTGGTTTTAACTATGTAGAATTTTTGCCACTGAGTGAACATCCCTGTGATGAGAGCTGGGGATATCAGAATACAGGATTTTTTGCGCCTACTTCAAGATATGGAGTGGCTACTGCACTAAAATATCTGGTAGACAGACTTCATCAGGAAAATATTGGTGTAATACTTGATTTTGTTCCTGTTCATTATGCAATAGATGATTATGGTCTGGCAAAATATGATGGTACATACCTTTATGAGTATGCGGATAAAAGTATAGGTATGAGCGAGTGGGGAAGCTGCAATTTTAACCATTCAAGAGGAGAAGTAAGATCATTTTTACAGTCATGTGCAAATTACTGGCTTAATGAATACCATTTTGATGGTCTTAGAATAGATGCTGTGAGCAGGATTATTTACTGGCAGGGAGATGAGAGACGAGGAGTTAATCTTGAGGCAGTTAATTTTATAAAAAATATGAACAAAGGGTTAAAAGACAGAAATCCGGGCTGTATGATTTTTGCAGAAGATTCAAGCTGTTATCCTTATATAACAAAACCGATTGAGGAAGGTGGTCTTGGTTTTGACTATAAATGGAATATGGGGTGGATGCATGATACCCTGGAATTCTTTAAAATGTCTCCTGAGGAAAGAAAGAACAATTATTACCAGCTTACACACTCTATGAGTTATTTTTACAGCGAAAAGTTTTTACTATCACTGTCACATGATGAAGTAGTGCATGAAAAGGCTACTATAATACAGAAAATGAATAGTCATCGAGAGGTAAAATTTCCACAGGCAAGAGTGCTCTATCTTTATATGATTACTCATCCGGGGAAAAAACTCAATTTTATGGGAAATGAAATAGGACAGTTCAGAGAGTGGGACGAAAAACGTGCGCAGGACTGGCATTTGCTTACTCATCCGGAGCATCAGACCTTTTACCGGTATATGGTAGACCTTAATAAGACTTATATGTATCATCCGGCATTGTTTGATAATGATTATGGTACAGAAAGCTTTGAATGGATAGATAATACCAATTCAGAACAGTGCATATATGCTTTCAAGAGACAGTCATGTGGAGAAAATCTCATCGTCATTATGAATCTGTCTGATGAGCTTGCAAAGAATTATATGATACAGCTGCCCTGGATAAATTCCGCAGAGATAATTATGAATACTGACTGGGATATATATGGAGGTATTACACCTGCCCATTATAAAGGAGTAAATGTGGAAGGACAGACCATACATATTGATATCAATGGTCTGTCAGCGATTATGATAAAAATATGGTAGCTAAAAAATCGTGTATGCGTCGGCATGCACGATTTTTTAAGTATATTTACAGTAATTTCTATACCAATATTTTACTGTTTATTGACATTATATCTTATTGATTTTATTCTTCGAGTAAAGTAGTACAACAATTTCTAAATAACTTCACAAAATAGCCTGATTGGTTTTTTGATTCGGTTATTTACGAGACTATTGTACTGGGAAATGGAGAAATAGCTATATGGATAATGAGAAATTTGATTTGGGAGATGTAAGAGTTGAAGAGATACATCTTCCAAATGGAAAAAACAATATTTATGGTAAAGTGTATTATCCTTCACTGGAAGGAAAACATCCGGCGATTATAATTAGCCATGGATTTAACGGGACCAATAAGACATTTGAAAGAGAATGTATACATTATGCAAAAAACGGATATGTTGCGTGTGGATATGACTTTTGTGGAGGTTCTATTCAGGGTAATAGTATAGGTGCTTCAACAGATATGACTATATCGACAGAAAAATCAGATCTTATGACGGTATTTAACTATATATCATCACTTGATGAGGTCGATGAGAACAATATAGTACTAATAGGTGAGAGCATGGGAGGTATGGTAACAGCACTTGTTGCAAAGGAAATTCCACAAAAGGTAAAGTCAGTAGTGTTGTATTATCCTGCGCTCTGTATTCCTGATGACTGGAGAGAAAGATTTCCAAAGCTTGAGGATGTGCCAAAGGAGTTTGATTTTTGGGGACTTATGCTTGGAAAAGGCTATATTGAGGATATCCATGACATGCAGATATTTGAGGCAATTGAAGGTTATCCGGGAAAGGTTCTTATAATGCATGGAGATATGGATGAGGTAGTTGATTTTGAGTATTCAGAAAAAGCTGCTTCTATATATCAAAATTGCGAACTTGTGAAGATGGTTGGTCAGAAACATGGTTTTACCCTTGAGGCAGGGCTTGAAGCCATGGACAGGGTACTAAAATTTGCCAATTCCAGCTGCATATAGTGTAGGCTTCAAATAATTAAAATAGATTTATTAAAAGTGCACAAAAAAGTATATACAAATTTACGATATGTATACAACTTGATAATGTGTATATATAAGTGATAAAATTGAAACGATACTTGATTTTTGTGCTGAACAGCAGTGTGCAAAAACCATAAACGGAAGTTTTTGCACACGGCAAATTTGTGCTTTGCACAAATTCGCAGAATTTGAAGAAAGCATGGTTATTAGTATGAAATCACAAAATATTATAAAAAACAGAAAGGGCGGATTATCCGCAGAAGGGTTGAATATTTATGGGAGCAAAAGAGTGTATAGCAAACGGTAAGGCAGTACTTGGTATAGAGTTTGGTTCAACAAGAATCAAAGCAGTACTTATTGATGAAAATAATAAGCCAATAGCAGGTGGTGCTCATGACTGGGAGAACAGACTGGAAGATGGTATCTGGACATATAGTCTTGATGATATCTGGACAGGTCTTCAGGACTGCTACAAGAAGCTTACAGAGGATGTAGAGGCTCAGTATGGCGAGAAGCTTACAAAGCTTGGTGCAATCGGATTTAGTGCAATGATGCATGGATATATGGCATTTAACGATAAGAATGAACTTATGGTACCTTTCCGTACATGGAGAAATACTATTACTGAGGAAGCTTCTACAAAGCTTACAGAGCTCTTTCAATATCATATTCCACAAAGATGGACAATCGCACATTTATATCAGGCAATCCTGAAGGGAGAAGAACATGTGGCTGACCTTAAATTTGTCAGCACACTTGCAGGATATATACACTGGAAGCTTACAGGTGAAAAGATAGTTGGAGTTGGTGAAGCATCAGGTATGTTCCCAATTGATATTGCGACAGGACAGTTCAATGAAAAGATGCTTGACCAGTTTGATGCTGCTATCAAGGATAAGAATTATGCATGGAATATAAGAGAGGTACTTCCGGGAGTGAATACGGCAGGTGAACAGGCTGGTATCCTTACAGAGGAAGGTGCCAGACTTCTTGACCCTACGGGTACATTGCAGGCAGGTATACCACTTTGCCCACCTGAAGGAGATGCAGGAACAGGAATGGCAGCTACAAACAGTGTAGCACAGCGTACAGGCAATGTATCAGCTGGTACAAGTGTATTTGGTATGATTGTAATGGAAAAAGAACTGTCAAAGGTTTATGATGAGATTGACCTTGTTACAACTCCTGACGGAAGCCTTGTTGCAATGGTTCACTGCAATAACTGTACTTCTGACCTTAATGCATGGGTGAATATATTTAAAGAGTATTCAGAGCTCATGGGCATGAAGGTTGATATGAATGAGATTTATGGTAATCTTTACCGCAAAGCTCTTGAGGGTGATGATGACTGTGGTGGATTACTTGCATATAATTATTTCTCAGGTGAGCATGTAACAGGCTTTAATGAAGGCCGTCCATTATTTGTACGTACACCAAACGCTAAATTCAATCTTGCAAACTTCATGAGAACACATCTGTTTACTTCACTTGGAGCATTAAAGACTGGTCTTGATATACTCTTCAAAGAAGAAGGTGTGCAGGTCGATGAAATCTTAGGTCACGGTGGACTCTTTAAAACAAAGGGTGTTGGACAGAGTATTCTTGCAGCAGCAATTGATGCACCTGTAAGCGTTATGGAAACAGCCGGCGAAGGTGGCGCATGGGGTATTGCACTTCTTGCATCTTATATGATAAATGCTGATGAGAATGAAAGTCTTGCAGCCTTCCTTGATAACAAAGTATTTGCAGGGCAGAAGGGTGAGAAGCTTGAGCCTGTTGCAAAGGACGTAAAGGGCTTTGATGAATTTATGAAGCGTTACAGCGCAGGTCTTGCAATTGAAAGAGCAGCAGTTGAAAGTATATAAATAAAATGTGATTTTGAAAGGAATATTAAAATGTTAGAAGAATTAAAGAAACGTGTTTATGAAGCTAATATGCTTCTTCCAAAATATGGACTTGTTACGTTTACATGGGGAAATGTAAGTGAGATTGATAGAGAAACCGGCATTTTCGCAATAAAGCCAAGTGGAGTAGAGTATGATAAGCTTACTCCGGATGACATGGTACTTGTTGATTTAAACGGCAATAAAGTCGAGGGAAAATACAATCCTTCATCGGATACAGCAACACATGTAGAGTTATATAAGGCATATAAAGAAATAGGTGGAGTTGTACATACACATTCATCATATGCTACCAGCTGGGCACAGGCAGGCAGAAGTATTCCATGCTATGGAACAACGCATGCAGATTATTTCTATGGAGAAATTCCATGTGTTCGCTGTCTTACAGAAGAAGAGATTTCAGATGCCTATGAAAGGAATACAGGAGTACTTATCGTTAACGAGTTTAACAGAATGGGAAAAGACCCTGTTGCCGTTCCTGCTGTATTATGCAAAAATCATGGACCATTTGCATGGGGCAAGGATGCGCATGAGGCAGTACATAACTCAGTCGTATTAGAGGAAGTGGCAAAAATGGCATATCGTGCTGAAACAATAAATGCAAGAATCCAGCCGGCTCCTCAGGAGTTACAGGATAAGCATTATTACAGAAAACATGGTGCCAACGCATATTATGGACAGGCAAAATAGTACAGTTTGCGGCACTAAAAATGCAGTATAAGGCACAATGATATACTATAACGCACAAAAAACGTGAAAATACGCAAAAAAACCATATTTTACGACAAGCAAATTTAGTGAAGTATACAAAAATATTTTACATAAAAATTTTTTATTGTATTAGAAAAAAAATTAAATTATAATATGTTTGTTGAGTTTAACACACTAAAGTGTTGAAACAGTAATGAAAATTATAATTTAATATAAAACAAGGAGGATTACCCAATGTCATACGTTGATGAGGTATTAGAGCTTGTAAAGGAGAAAAACGCAAGCGAGCCAGAATTTATCCAGGCAGTAACAGAGGTTCTTAATTCATTAAGACCAGTTGTAGAAGCTAATGAAGAGCTTTACAGAAAAAATGCTATTTTAGAGAGAATCACAGAGCCGGATCGTCAGATTATGTTCCGTGTTCCATGGGTAGATGATAATGGACAGGTGCAGGTAAACAGAGGATTCAGAGTACAGTTCAATAATGCAATTGGACCATACAAGGGAGGACTTCGTTTACATCCTTCAGTTAACTTAGGTATTATCAAATTCTTAGGTTTCGAGCAGATTTTCAAAAACTCACTTACAACACTTCCAATCGGTGGTGGTAAAGGTGGTTCTGATTTCGATCCTAAGGGAAAATCAGATAGAGAAATCATGGCATTCTGCCAGAGCTTCATGACAGAGCTTTGCAAATATATCGGTGCTGACGTTGACGTTCCGGCAGGTGATATCGGAACAGGTGCAAGAGAAATCGGTTTCATGTTCGGTCAGTATAAGAGAATCCAGGGTATGTTCGAAGGCGTTCTTACAGGAAAGGGTCTTACATACGGCGGTTCTTTAGCTCGTACACAGGCTACAGGTTATGGTTTATTATACTTAACAAACGCTTTATTAAAAGACCACAACATTGATATAGCTGGTAAGACAGCAGCTGTTTCAGGTTCTGGTAACGTAGCAATCTACGCTATTGAAAAAGCTCATCAGTTAGGTGCTAAAGTTGTTACATGTTCAGATTCTACAGGATGGATTTATGATCCTGAAGGAATCGATGTAGAATTATTAAAAGAAGTAAAAGAAGTAAAACGTGCTCGTTTAACAGAGTATGCTGCAGCAAGACCATCAGCACAGTACTTCGAGAAGAAGAACGGTGAGCATGGTGTATGGCAGTACAAGGTAGATTTAGCTCTTCCATGTGCTACACAGAACGAGTTAGACCTTGAAGATGCTAAGATGCTCGTAGCAAACGGCGTTATCTCTGTAACAGAAGGTGCTAACATGCCTACAACATTAGAGGCTACACAGTACTTACAGCAGAACGGTGTATTATTCGTAGGTGGTAAGGCTGCCAACGCTGGTGGTGTTGCTACATCTGCATTAGAGATGTCACAGAACTCTGAGAGACTTTCTTGGTCATTCGAAGAAGTTGATGGAAAACTTAAGAATATCATGGAAACAATCTACGCTAACATTTCTGACGCTGCTAAGAGATATAACATGACAGTTGGCGGAAACGACGACTATGTAGCAGGCGCTAATATAGCTGGTTTTGAGAAGGTTGTAAATGCTATGTTGGCACAGGGCGTTTGCTAATTTATAGCGAGGAAGAAAACTAGGCACGAACAAAGTGAGTATTTGGTTTTAACCGAGCGTATATCGACAAAAACATAAAGCACGAAGTGCGTTGGTCGCGTAACGAACAGTTTTTGGAGATTATTTGAATAAAATAAAGATATGGAGAAGTCCTATAAACAAATCAAATCTTAGATTTGACTGGTGTTTATGGGACTTTTCTTTATGCACTGAAATGACATGGAAGAAGTAAAAGCGATTATGGACGAGGTGTGGAGGACACAGAAGGCGAGGTTGAAAAAATAGCCGTTGATACATAATGGGTAGCAGAGTTTCCGGTGCA
>JAFPAQ010000012.1 GCA_017424235.1 Lachnospiraceae bacterium
AGGCATCTTTGAAGGGTGCAACGGAGCTGATAGGTGGTGTTGTTATTTTATGGGTTGGTGCTGTATCAGTAATTCATGGAGAAATAACGATAGGACAGTTAATAACATTTAACTCATTGCTGGTTTATTTCCTTGATCCGGTAAAGAACCTGATAAACCTTCAGCCACAGATGCAGACAGCAGTTGTGGCAGCAGAGCGTTTAGGTGAGATTCTTGATCTGGAAGCAGAGAAAGATGCTAAAGAGGAGAATAAGCTGACTCCTGAACATTTGGAGGGTGATATTACTTTTCAGCATGTAAAGTTTAGATATGGAACAAGAAAACTGGTTCTCGATGATGTGGATTTTACTATTCATAAGGGCGAAAAGGTAGCTTTTGTAGGAGAAAGTGGTTCCGGCAAGACAACACTGACAAAGCTGTTGCTGCACTTATACAAGCCTGAGGAAGGTAATATACTGATTCATGAAAACAATATAGAAGACATACAATTGGAGTCATTAAGAGAAAGAATTGCTTACATATCACAGGAGACATTTTTATTCAGTGGGACAATTATGGAAAATCTTATGCTTGGAATTGATGATGCCAGTGTGGATGATGTAATAGAGGCTTCTAAGCTGGCACAGGCACATGATTTCATTAATGAGCTTCCGCTTCGCTATGAAACCTTACTGGAAGAAAATGGTGCTAATCTATCCGGCGGTCAGAGGCAGCGCCTTGCTATTGCCCGTGCCATGTTAAAGAAACCTGATATTTTAATTTTAGATGAGGCAACAAGCAATCTTGATGCCATAACGGAAAGAGCATTAGACAAAACAATTCATGAATATTGTAAGGATATGACAACTATATTTATTGCACACAGGTTGAGTACGATTAAGGATTGTGACAAAATATTTGTTATGGAAAAAGGCAAGATCATAGAATCAGGAACACATGAGGAATTGAAGTTTGCAGGTGGAAAATATGCAATGCTTGCATCTCAGCAGTCATTAGATAAGGAGGAAATGATTACTACTTTGGAAAAGAAAGCATATCAGATTCTGTTTGGAATTGAAACAACTTATTTTGTGCACATTGCCAGGTAATAAATTGAAAAGGGGCTTTTGACACCCTAATCGTTATAGGAAATTGCGACAGTATAGTGTGAATTAATCAAGAATTTGCTTTTGCAAATTCTTGGAATCGGATGCGCCGGCATCCGATTTTTTTATGTGTAAAAATTTAAAATTAGTTTTAATAAAACATTTGAAATCGTGGTCAAAAAGCTCGCGGTGCAAATGCAGTGGCTCGGGCGTGGCGTGTTGATAATCGAACAGTAACCTTGACTTTGTTCAAGGTAAATATCAGCTTTTGTTTTTATTTCGGGCATGAACACCCCTTTTTCTATCAGTCTGCACTTTACAATTTCTTCAAATACTTTTCCACATTCAGATAAGTCACATCTTCTGATGTTTCCACTCCTGATTGAATGAGTGATGTTATGTTACCACGATAAATCACATACTTACCCATAATTGTACCATATCTAAATTCAATATCTTTACATTTTTATTCGTATTGTATGAAAATACCGAACGATTGTTTGTCTAAAACTATTGAAGTTATAAAATTTTGAGTTATACTTATCGGGAAAGGCATGGTGATTTATATGGCAAGAAGTATATTAGGATATTTTGATCATTCGTTTATTATGGCACTGACTCTGGTATTTA
>JAFPAQ010000119.1 GCA_017424235.1 Lachnospiraceae bacterium
GATGAATGCGTTTTTGTGTAAGTTTTTAGATATATTTTACTCGAACACTTTTTCTTTTAGTGAAATATATGATATAATAAATACAGAGAGAACATCTCTAAATCTACAGAAAGGAGAAATTCTATGTATCTTACAGTAAAACAACAGGTAAAACATCTGTCTAAGGAAGATTACAGGTCCATTAAGGAATTATGCCATATAGCAAAGAATCTTACTAATCAGGCTGTATATAATGTAAGGCAGTATTACTTTGCTGAGGGCGAATATCTTAATTATGAGAAAAACTATGCTCTGTTAAAGTCATCTGATAATTATAAGATGCTTAATTCTAATATGGCTCAGCAGATACTTAAAGAGGTTGATGGCAGTTTTAAATCATTCTTCGGATTACTTAAACTTGCCAAAAAGGGTAAGTATGCTTTCAAAGACTGCAAGTTACCTAAATATCTTCCAAAAGACGGATATGCTACTCTTGTCATTGGTTTTGTAAGGTTAAAAGGCAATAAGTTAATACTGCCATTTTCAAATACTTACAAGAAAACTCATAAGAGTATTGAGATTACCATACCGCCAATACTGCTTGATAAAAAGGTTAAGGAAATACGCATCATACCAAAGGCAAATGCCAGGTTCTTTGAGATTCAGTATATATACGAAGCTGAATGTGTCCGGAGAAATCTTAATAAAAACAATGCACTGGCTCTTGACTTAGGTGTAAACAACCTTGTAACTGCAGTGTCAAGTAATGGTAAATCATTCATTATTGATGGAAGAAGACTTAAATCCATAAACCAGTGGTATAACAAACAAAATGCACGTTTGCAGTCAGTAAAGGACAAACAGAAGCTTGGATACAGACCTACCAGCCGTCAGAAAGCAATAGCCCGTGACAGAAACAATAAGGTAAATGATTATATGAACAAGGCTGCCCGTAAAATCATAGATTATTGTATCAAAAATGATATTGGTACCCTTGTTGTCGGTTATAATGAAACATTCCAGAGAAATTCTCATATGGGAAAGCAGAATAACCAGAACTTTGTAAATATCCCATATGGTCAGTTACGCTCTAAATTAGAGTGTCTGTGTGAGCTGAATGGCATTACTTATGTAAAGCAGGAAGAAAGCTATACATCTAAAGCATCATTCTGGGATAAAGACGATATTCCGGTCTACAATGACGATAATCCAAAGGAATATATATTCAGCGGAAAAAGAGTACATCGTGGCTTGTATAAGCGTGCAGATGGCAAATATTTCAATGCAGATGTAAATGGAGCATTGAATATAATGCGTAAAAGCAGCGTTGTGGATATGAGTATCCTATACGGTAGGGGCGAAGTGGACACGCCCGTAAGAATAAGGATTGCCTAGAAATAGGTGGAAACTTAAATATCAAACTTCTTAAACAGGGGCTTTTGCCCCTTAGAAGCTCCCACTTCTATAAGTGGGAGTAGTTCACTAAAGTTCAGGACACACAGATAACTTATCCATGGTGGAAGCAGAATGGGTTAGATAAGGATATTGATACTTATTGGACTTTTGATTTCTGTGAATATATGATAAGACCAGGTTCTGAGTTTAATTTTGATTGTGTAATGGATAGAATACATAATAATGACCCTGAGCAGGGAGCACCGCTTTTCAAAGCAGGAAGCAGACATCTTCTTCTTTTACATGCCCATGATGAAACAGAGGAAATGGTTCCGGATTACTATAAATTGTTTATAAATGAGTTACTTAAAAATGGATTTGAATTTGAAAAACCAGCTTTCTTAAAGTAGTAATTGTGGTTATTGGTGTTTGCAACAGTTGACCTTAGTATAAAAATATGCTATATTAAATTTCGTCAAGCGGATATGGCGGAATTGGCAGACGCGCTAGATTTAGGTTCTAGTGGGAACACCCGTGCAGGTTCAACTCCTGTTATCCGCATTATATTAAAAAATGAGGCATAAAGCCTCATTTTTTATTTGCTCAAAATTGCAATTGTTATCGCAATAGCAATGACAACCAACATCAATACTCCGAAAAGCACCATGGTCTGGCATGAATCACCATAGCCGGTAGTGACAGCATTAAAAACTGATGTTTCATTTTCTGAATCTGTGACAGCAGAATAATTGTTGTCAGCTTTTTTGCGGTAAATCAATGTGCCATATGAAGCACAACATACTATCTCAAGTCCAAGTTTACGTGCCTCACGTATACTCTGTTCCTGCCATTTTAGGCCTCTGCCCTCAATATCTTTAGAATCACGCACCAGTTTATTTCCTTTTTTCTTGTTACGTTTATTGAGGGCAGAGATTGTATCTGCATAATATGTGTATTTTTTATCAGAAGGTTCAAAGTAATATATTCCATCTTTACAATGTGATAATACAAGACCTTCATCATTTTTTTTACTTAGAAAATCAATTAGTTCCTTTGTTTTCTTAAAATTCTTTTTTTCACTGTATTTCTTTTTTGCTTCCCATTCTGCACGGCTTAGTATCAAATCATTATAAGTTATCTCGCCACCAATTATACTAAATAAAGATATACCAACTTCTATTATAGAAACTACTATAAAAATCCACATAAGAATACTAAGATTCTTTGCATCATTTCGACACAAAATAAATAAAGGTATATAGAGAGCTGCTATACACATTAGGAGAGAAAGCAGATTTTTTGGCTGTGTTATAGACATTTCTTTGCGGTACTTTTCTGCACGTGCCAACCGGCTGGCTTCATCTTCATAGAATTCGTCAGTTTCATCACCTGCTTTATCTTTTATAAAATAATAA
>JAFPAQ010000120.1 GCA_017424235.1 Lachnospiraceae bacterium
CCTTCCACACCGGCTTCATTTATTTCAGGGGCATCTTCTTCGTTTGCCATATCACCATTAGTAAATTCATCCGAGAATTCTTCTAAAAATTCATCCTTTAAATCTGCCTTATCATATACAGGTTCATGATAAACATTTTCTTCTCTTTCTTCCATCAACATCTGTTCTTCATTTACAGATATTTCAGTTGTGTCCCTGAGTTTTTCTATATCTGATTCTTCTTTTATTACTCTTGCATCATCACCAGGTAAAAATACAGCCTTTATAGCTCCTGAATTTGGTTCAGGATTTGTCTGAACCACACCAGCTACCATATCTGTAACTTTGACTGAAGATTTTATCTGCTTAGTTTCTTCAGGCTCATCATTGTCTGCGTCATTTCTAATACCTTGAAGGTCTTCACTGTATCTTTGTTCTTCCTTTATGAACTCTTCTCTTTCCTTTACAAAATTATTTTCATCCGGAAAGATTTCCTTCATGCTTTCAGCAACAACCTTTTGAAGATTTATTGTATTATACTGACTCATATCACTGGAAACAGTAACATCCTGCTCTTTATATTGTACAGCATCATAATCCGTTTGAGCATATTTATCAGCATAATAGCCCTGACTACTATAATCCTGTGGACCTATATAGTTGCCATTTTCATCATAATAATCAGCATTATTATAATCCTCTTCAGCGTACGCTCCTTCTTCACCATAATAGCCTTCATTACTATAATTCTGTGGACCTATATAGTTGCCGTTTTCATCATAATAATCAGCATTATTATAGTCTTCTGCGGCGTACGCTCCTTCTTCACTATAATAGCCTTCATTACTATAATTTTGTGGACCTATATAGTTGCCGTTTTCATCATAATAATCAGCATTATTATAATCCTCTTCGGCGTAAGCTCCTTCTTCACTATAATAGCCTTCATTACTATAATTCTGCGGACCTATGTAATTGCCATTTTCATCATAATAATCAGCATTATTATAGTCTTCTGCGACGTAGGCTCCTTCTTCATTATAATAGCTTTCATTATTATAATTTTGTGGATCTATATAGTTGCCATTTTCATCATAATGATTTGCATCACTATAGTTTTCTTCGGTGTAGGCTTCTTCTTTTACATGATTTTTTCGAAGCTGACCTTCTGACTTTATTATTTCATCATCATAAATCTTTTGCTGTTCAGGCGTAAGGGTTGTATGAAGCATCTTGAGTTCAAGTGCTTTCTTTACATAAGGACCATCGCTAAACCATATTACCATCTGGTTACATTCTTCAATACACTTACTTACAAGACCAACCCTGTGATAAAGATATGCAAGCTCATATCCCCACTCTTCCTGATAATATCTCTTTTTCAGTTCCTCCAAAAGCTCAATTCGCTCTTCAAGGCTTGCCTCCTGAGCCTCCAATATCCTGTACCTTAATATATAAACACCATTATCCCTTGGTGCTATTTTTACAAACTGTTTGTAATATTCGATTGCTGCTACCACATCATCAGTTTCTATAGCTATTTCGCATAACGAATACAATACCGAACGATTTGTAGGATATCTTTCATATGCTATTGCCATAACTGCTCTGGCATCATCATTTCTTCTGTTTACTCTGTAAAGAGCTGCTATTTTTAATAAAGTTGAAATACTTTTTACTCTTCTCCAGTCAATAGTATCAGCCATTGATGCTGCCTCAGTATAATTCTCACAATCTATCAGCTTATTAATCTCATCTAAACGAATCTTATATTCATATTTATCCAAACTAATCATCTCCCTCATAACACAAACCAAAGCATAAAATTTCTGCCTATAGCTTGTCATTTATAGGTACTGTGTCTTCCTATTCCAAAAAAAAGGATACACTAAGTAAGTTTAGCATACCCTAAAATTTATGTCAACGCGAAGGAAATTCCATTTTTAACTACATTAACAAATAATATTCAGATACTTTTCTTCAAATTCACTGACAGGCATAGGCTTGGCATAATAATATCCCTGAATTATATCACACCCAATATTTAAAAGAAAATCTGCCTGTTCCTTTGTCTCAACACCTTCCGCAATAACCGGCATACCGAGCTTATTTGACATTTCAACTATGACCTGCATTATATCTCTGCTTCTCTGTACATTTTCTGACTTTTCCAAAAATTTCATATCCATCTTTAATATATCAACCGGAATATCCTTTAATGTATTAAGTGAAGAATAACCACTTCCAAAGTCATCCATGAGTACTATAAAGCCTTCTGACTGAAGCCTTTTTATAAGCTTAATCTGATTATTTACATCCTGCATAACTGCACTTTCTGTTATCTCAAGCTTAATTTGTCCCGGCTCTATATCATATTCTTTTATAAGAGACATAAATTCATCGTATATATCAATGTAATAAAAATCTTTAGGAGATATATTTACTGAAACAGGAATGTCTATACCTTGCTTTTTCCATTTCTTTAACATTGCACATGCAAGTCTCCATACATATCTGTCAAGTCTGCTTATAAGTCCACTTTTTTCCATCATAGGAATAAAAATATTAGGCGGTATCATTCCTTTATCAGGGTGTATCCATCTTACAAGTGTTTCAACACCTAATATTTTTCCTGTAGAATGGCTGAACTGTGGCTGCAAATATATATTAAACTGCATATTTTCAAAAGCAGGGATGATATTTTTTAATATTTCCTGTTCAGACAAAATCTTATCCCTGAGATTTTTGTCAAAGAAAGCAACCTCTCTTTGCATATCATCCTTAATTGTATTTATTGCAAGCATTGCTCTGTCACACATTGAAGCAACAGGCATATTGATATCCTCGACCTCATATACTCCAATATGATTTACAACCATATAATTTGAGTTTTCTATTTTTAGGGTATTTGCACTTTTTATAAGATATTCATCAACATCAAAGTTTTTCTTTGGCATACACAATGCAAAATTGTCACTGCCGATTCTGCCATATACCCTGTTATGGTCATCGCTCATTATCATTTTTTTTGCAATTTTCTTGAGAAGTATATCTCCCTGCTCACTTCCAAATACATCATTTATTGCTTTAAATTGTCTTAAATCCGATACTATCATCAAATATGTTTCTTCAGGATTACTTTTCATAAAGCTTTCTGCTGTTTCCATAAAAAAGCTTCTATTATAAATACCTGTAAGAGAATCATATGTAGCAAGATATCTGTATTTATCATGCAGCTTCTTTTCATTTGTAATTTCATGCAACACATAAAAGCAACCTAAATATTTATCATATTCATCTCTTAATTCTTCATAATCATTAATAAAAATCCTTTCATTTCCATTGACATCCTTAATTACCGAGCTTTTAAGCTTTTCCTTAAGATAATCAAGACTCATTTTTTTCATTCCAAAAAACTTCTGTGCATTTATATTCATATAACTGCTATTATTTTCATAATCAAACATAATGATAAAATCACGCATTTTATCAAGTGCCATTCTCTGCATATAATCCTTAAGATATTGTGGTATATATTCTATTGTGTAATGATTTATTGCAATAGCTGTAAAAAAATGAAGTACCAGTGACAGATCAAAAGGCATATCTGTTATCATATAGACAATATTGGTAATTAAGATAAATACCATTATTATTGTAATTATTCCATATTTTATCTGATACATTCTTGGAGATTTAACTATCCTCATCCAGAAAAAAACAAGTGAAGATATAAATAATAGTGCACACAGACCTGCATGGATATAAAACCATGGTTTAGGATGATAAATAGCTATTGAATTATCAAAAAAAGGAATATATTCTATCTTAAACGCATATTCCGTAAAAATAT
Organism: Lachnospiraceae bacterium; assembly: GCA_017424235.1. Taxonomy (GTDB): domain Bacteria; phylum Bacillota; class Clostridia; order Lachnospirales; family Lachnospiraceae; genus COE1. The sequence goes on from JAFPAQ010000120.1 coordinate 3,833, forward strand.
TTGTACCAATAAATACTGTATCAGCTAACAATATAATATTTATTGCCTTCATGATTTTATTATTGATAAAAAATTCCTGTCCCTTGCGTCGTACTATATAATCATAAGTAAAACTAAGCATCATATAGCTCATCCAGCCATGAAATGCCAGATAAATCGCAAAACCAATCATATCAATAAAATAATCATGACTTATAAAGGTAAGCATATAACCAAATGAAGATACCGCAGAAAAATACATTAACTTTTCAACACTTTTACCTACTGTCTCAACATATTTTCTGCTTTTTAATCCACACATAATTAAAATTGCAATTTCAAATGTACATATCAATGCATATGTTATCTTTAGCATATTTTGGAAATCCTCCACACAAACAATTATTATATGATAATGTTACTTTCCTAATCTATAAAGTTCCATGGCATTTTTTCGTGTTACAGATATTATCTCATCATATTCCATATTTTTTAATTCTGCCAGTTTTTGGGCAATATACTTAAGATTTGCAGAATTGTTTCTCTTTCCCCTAAATGGCTCAGGTGAAAGATATGGACTATCTGTTTCAAGTACTATTCTATCTATTGGTACTGCCTCAACTACTTCCTTTAACTTCTTGCTGTTCTTAAATGTCACTACTCCCCCTACACCAATGTAAAATCCCATATTTACATAATCCAGTGCCATTTGAGAACCATATGAATAACAATGAATAACTCCCGGACTTAAGTCTTTACTTTTTTCATTATACTTTTTCATATATTCAGAAAGTATTTCATAAGTATCACTAGCAGCATCCCTTGAATGTATAATAATCGGTTTATTTACCTCTAAAGCTATCAAAAGCTGACTTTCAAACCATTTTTTCTGTATACTTCTGTCAGGTTCATCCCAATAATAATCAAGACCTATCTCACCTACAGCTATTACATTTTTATTTTCAAACTGTTCTTTTAACCACTGCATATCTTTATCAGTAAGCTCACCTGTCTCATTAGGATGAACTCCTGCTGCCGCGTAGACAAATGGATATTTTTCAGATAAAGCTATGGATGATTTTGTGCTCTCAATACTTGCACCAACATTTACTATATATTCTACACCTTCAGAATTTACTTCATTTAACAGTTTATCTCTGTCCTCATCAAAAGCATCATCATCATAATGTGCATGAGTCTCAAAAATCATATGTATCTCCTAATATTCTTTTTTATTAATTATTATTTTACCATATTTATAATATCATTCATACTTTTTTTATCCTTTTAAAAATTTTTTTAATTATTTTAAAAAAAGTGTTGACATATCCTTATAGCAGTAGTATAGTATGTATTGTTCGGTGAGCAACACAGAACACAAACAAAAAATATGCACCGCTAGCTCAGTTGGTAGAGCACCTGACTCTTAATCAGGGTGTCCAGGGTTCGAGCCCCTGGCGGTGCACTTA
>JAFPAQ010000121.1 GCA_017424235.1 Lachnospiraceae bacterium
CATTTCAATAATTTCGTAATTCATAATAACTCCTGTGTGATTGATTTATGGCTTTATTATAAAGTAATTAATATGACAAGTGTGTGTCATATTATAAAAAATATCTGCGAAATCTGGATGACTATTGTTACTGACTGCTGCAGTGGAAAAACTCCAATGTTTCCTTGGAGTATTCTTCAGTAAAATGCGAATACAGAGGAATCAACCAGCAGTGTATTAAGGAAAGATGTCCGTTTTTCAAGTAATTTCACTTCGCTATGGCGCAAAGGTTAGAGCGTTCAAGCAAAGAATATTTATACGTTAATATTCATAAGGCATTTTCTTTAATTAGTTTGTCTACAAGTTGAAGTACCCCCACTTATAGAAGTGGGGGTACTTCAACTTGGCTGGGAGATTGCCATTGACTGAATACAAAGTGTGTGATATAACTGATAGGATCAAGTGGTACTACCAGTTATTTTTCTATGTGAGGTATAAGATCAAACATGAGTAATCAAACAAATAGTGAATACCAGAAGGCTATAGACTATTTATACCAGATGGCTTCAGACGGTCAACTGATTGTGGGGAGCAAGATTCCGTCAGAGCGTGAGTTGGCTCAGAAAACAGGAATCAGCAGAAATTCCACCAGAGAAGCAATCAGTATTCTTCGAGGCATAGGTATCGTTGAAAGCAGGCATGGTTCTGGCAATTATGTTTCAAAAGATCCAGGTTCATCCATTTCAATGATGATCAAAGCTATGCTTGCCTTAAAATCCACTTCTAAGGCTGAAATTATCCAAGTACGAAAAGTGATTTCCTATTCGGTATGTGAATTGATCATGGACAGAGGCCTTACAAAGGAGGAAGTCGCAGATTTTCAGAGTATTTTAGATGGCATGATAACTGCGTCAAAAGAAGAATTTGCTGAGTATGACAGGATCTTTCATCGAAAATTGATGCTTTTGACGGATAATACTTTATTCAGAACCTTAATGGAGCCTATTGGTGAAGCTTATCTGGAACTGATACCAGAAGTGATTGGTCATACAGATGCTGACTCAAGAAAAGCATTGGTTGACATACATGCCCTGCTAATCAGTGGGCTTGTAAATCATGATCGTGAGAAATGTAAAGCCTATTTTGAGAAACATTATGTTTTTGTGGAGGACGGTTTAGAATTATGAAATACATCAACCAATTTTTAATTATTTTGTTAATTTCCTTTTTGGGGGAAATATTGAAATGCCTTTTGCCGTTACCGATTCCTGCAAGTATTTATGGAATGATCATTTTGTTTTTGGGACTCATGACTAAGGTAATTAAATTAGAGTCAGTGAAGGAAACCGGCAAATTTTTGATTGAGATCATGCCAATCATGTTTATTCCAGCGGGAGTTGGACTGATGACAACCTGGGGGGTTTTACAGCCAATCTTATTACCTGTCAGCATCATTACTGCAGTGACGATTATTACAGTTATGGTTGCCACGGGATGGGTGTCTCAAATCATTATCAGAAAGTCAGGAAAAAAGAAAGATGAATAGTTTTTTTCAGGAATCATTGTTTGCAGGACTGGCACTTAGTCTTGTTGCATATGTAATCGGCATGGCACTTAAGAAAAAATTGAAAATAGGGATTTTCCACCCATTGCTGATCTCCATCATCATTTCCATTGCTGTGCTTGCAATGGGAAACGTGGAATATGAAGTATATCAGGAAAGTGCCAAGTATCTAAGTTATCTTTTGACACCGGCAACAGTCTGCCTTGCAATTCCCTTATATGAGCAGTGGGAACTTCTGAAGAAGAACTACTTGGCGGTTGTATGTGGTCTTATTGCAGGGGTCATTACCAGCCTTGCTACGGTATTTGGACTTGCAGTTCTTTTTCATTTGTCTCACAGGGAGTATGTAACCCTTCTTCCAAAGTCCATTACCACAGCAATTGGAATGGGGGTATCAGAAGAACTTGGCGGATATGTAGAAATTACGGTAGCTGTCATCATCATTACAGGAGTTCTTGGAAATGTTTTTGGCGATATAATATGCAAAATATTTCATATCAAAGAACCTATTTCAAAGGGACTTGTCTTTGGGGCCAGTTCTCACGCAATCGGAACTGCCAGGGCAATCGAAATTGGTGAAGTAGAAGGAGCCATGAGCGGCCTTGCAATTGCAGTTTCGGGTATTTTTACAGTTGTATTGGCCTCAGTATGTGCGAACTTTCTGTAGATATCATTTCATTGAAAAAAGTATTTTCGTTTCCCATATGGCAGTTGAGACAGCAGCTACTCATCTGGAGGATATGCCTGTTGTTGACGTTGCTCAGCTCACAGATTATGAGCAGATGAAAGGGAAGCTTGCAATCGAGGTTGTGTCTCTTGAAGCGAATTCAGATATGCTTTCAAAGATTCCTCATCAGGAAATGGAAGATATGGCGGTAGTTTACCGCTTTGTACTTGGTTCTGATGCAGAGGGCAGAAGCAGCATTCTTGTAACAAATAACCTTATTGAAAATATGGGTGTTACACCGGAACAGTTTCATGCAGATGCGATTGCAAATGCTCCTGAAATTAGACCAGCGGAAATTAAGGGTATGAGTCAGGTCATGATGGAAATGATGGGACCTGAGCAGTTTGAACTTATGGGAATGCCTATGGTTACAGACCTTCGTGATGAGCACATCTGAATTCCCTCAGAAAGAGTATGACCAAGTCTACGAAACCTTAATCTCCGAAAACAACACCCAGGCCACCGCTCAATTCGCCCGCCTTTCCTCTAAATATTCTGTCTACCCAGAAATCTGGTATCAATACGGCCTGTGCCTTATGGAAACAGGTGATTATGACACTGCTATTGCCTCATTCAACAAAGTGCAGAACTCTACGAAAACTCCGTGATGTATGATGATAAACTAGGACTCCGTAACGATGCCCTGGTAACTATTGGTGAAGTCCACCTTCTCCGCCATGATTTTGATTCAGCCAAAGATCAGTTTGAAAAATGTTTATCTCTTAAAAATGACCGTGATATGATCATAGCAATTGCAGCTACATATATACGCCTTGGATTTACTGCAGAATGTGAAGCTTATTTTGCTGAAAAAGGGATAGATTTGGCAGAATTACGCTAAATATGGTATTTTTAATACTAGATATAGTGTTTTAGTAGTGTAATATACTTAAATTACACTATATCTAGCGTATAAGTAGACAGAATTTAGATTATAACAAGTAATATGTATACTATACAGTTAAAATGCATTCTGTCTACCAATATCCTATATGCAACAATATACGATAAAACGGCTACAATGCCCTTGCCGATATTGCAAAATCCAACTTTAAAAGCTGGGCTGTTAATACCGCCAGTATTGTAGCTGTTATTATCTTGATTGAATTTATTATTAGCCCCATGTACGGATCAAATCGTAATTTTCTTCTGTTACCTGAGTATATGCATTATGTTCATCACAAGTTGGACAATATTCAGGAGCCTCAGGTCCTACTACAATGTGTCCACAGCTTAAACATTCCCAGATTTTTACAGAGCTGTCTTTAAGCTGAGCTGA
>JAFPAQ010000122.1 GCA_017424235.1 Lachnospiraceae bacterium
GGTTGGCATGGCGAGGATAGTCAGTGATGGAGGATATACATACTTTATAACAGATGTTATAGTTAATCCTGATTATCAGGGACATCATATAGGAGTTGAACTTATAAAAAGAGTATTAGACTACATAAAAAAGGATGTTATGGATGGTGAGACTGTTATGGTAAGTCTGATGGCGGCGTATGAGAGGGAAAGTTTTTATGAAAGATTTGGATTTCATACAAGACCTTTTGGGAATCATGGTCCGGGAATGTCGATGTGGGTTTCAAGAGACATAACAGGTAATGTGATAACATTATAGAAAAACGTGTTACTGTAGCGCCGCAGGTGCGTACAGTGACAAAATCATGAACAGTGACACAAAATATTATTTTAACAATGAAAAATCAGCAGTATGATAATTCGTATCATGCTGCTGATTTTGAGTTAGATAAAAGTTTTACAAGCGAAATACTTAGTTGTTGTAGCAGGTTTTTATATGAACTTATTTAATTTCGCATCGTATATATAGTCGATACTTGCAAGTTTTTCGTTTATAAGATTTGCATCAAGATTGTTTGATTTGCAAAACTCAGTAAGAGAAGGATAGAAATCTCTAAGCTGTGTGTTTACAAAACTCAGTAGCATCATAGGATCTTTTGGTATACTCATTTTTGGCCTCCATATATTTATTTAGTTGCTTTTTTGATAAGTCCGACAATTTTCTCTATAGAGTTATTGAGCTGGCTACGCTCCATTGCCTTTATATAGTCTGCACGGTTAGTGTCTGCTTTATTTACTGCTTCAAGAAGTTTTTCGTCAGTTACATCATTTTCCTGAATAACAATGCTGTAGCCTTGTTTTTCGAATGATGCGGCATTTAAAATCTGATCGCCACGGCTGGCCTCTGCTGATAGAGGAATTAAAATATTTGGTTTGCGGAGTGCGAGGATTTCACATATTGCATTGGCTCCGGCTCTTGAAATGATAAGATCAGCAGCTGCCATAAGGTCAGGAAGTTCATCCTGAATATATTCATACTGGACATATCCTTTTGTTCCAACGAGGTTATTGTCGAGTTTTCCTTTGCCGCAAAGATGAATAATCTGGTATTTTTTAAGAAGTGTTGGAAGTATGGAACGGACTGCGTTATTTACTGCAACTGCACCCAGACTTCCGCCAACTATTAATATAACCGGTTTGCTGTCATCAAATCCACAAAAACTTAATCCCTTGTTTTTATCACCGTTAAAAAGTTCTGCTCTTATTGGAGAGCCGGTAAGAACAGCTTTTTCGGCAGGTATGTGCTTCATTGTCTCAGGGAAATTTGTGCATACACGTGTCGCGCAGGGTATGCAGATTTTATTGGCAAGACCGGGTGTCATATCTGATTCATGGATTATACAGGGGATTTTGCGGGATTTTGCTGCAAGAACTACAGGTACAGACACAAAACCTCCCTTTGAAAATACGACATCCGGTTTGATTTTACCAAGCAGACGGCGGGCCTGTGCAAGTCCTTTAATTACTTTGAATGGGTCACTAAGATTTTTTAAATCAATATATCTGCGAAGTTTACCGCTTGATATGCCGTAGTAAGGAATTCCAAGCCTTTCTATAAGTTTCTTTTCAATGCCTTCATAAGAGCCGATATAATGCACATCGTATCCGGCCTTTTTGAGCTCCGGTATAAGTGCAATATTTGGTGTAACATGGCCGGCAGTTCCTCCTCCGGTAAGAACTATCTTTTTCATGATATGTATACTCCTTTCAAGTGCAATATCAATTAATTTAAGAGTTACTGTTCACACTTATGGCATTCGCAGTAACATTTATGACTTCATAAGCGTAATTATTATAATACAAATGTTTTAAAATGTAAAAGACATTTAAAAGGTCCGTAACAGTTCAGCCATATCATTTGCGATTGATATGGCTGAACTGTTACGAAGACCCGGATAATATTGGTGACAACAGTTTAACTATACATTATATTTGATGGCAAAACTGCAGAATAAACGCATGAACAAAAAAAGAGGATTTTAGCTTAAAGAGATTGTTTCTTTTGAATAAAAAGGATGCAATCTCTTTTTTTATGATATATTATAGGGAAGGTTATATACGAAAAATTGTTAAATGAGGTAATAGTCTTATGTCTAAAAAAGATATAAAGTTAAGCAAGCTATCAAAAATTGTTAGTGAAATGGCGGATGATATAAAAATAGAGGGATTAGATAAAGCTTTCTTTGAAGCCTTTGAAATGAATATTGAACAACTGACGGATACCAGACAGCAATCAAAGGTAAAACACAGGCTTGGTGATGTTGTAGGAATAGTATTTTTTGCGTTGCTTGCAGACATTGACGAATGGCTGGAAATGGAATTCTTTGCAATAGATCAGAGGGAAGTGCTTGGAAAATATCTCAGTCTTGAAAATGGAATTCCCTCACATGATACTATTGAAAGAGTTATGTCAATCATATCCGAGGAAGAACTGCAATCCCTCCTTGTGGAAATTCTTAAGGATATTATCATACGAGCTACTACGGATATGGAAATGCCGCTGTACACTCATGATGAACTTGGAATCAGTGTAACTGATATAGTGGCAGTTGATGGAAAGGAAACACGCAATTCCGGAAGAAAAAATGCCGTTGATAAGGCAGATATGAGGAATCTTAATGAGCTTAATGTACAATCTACAGAGTATGGTATCACCTTGTCTTCTACAAGAATTGAGGAAAAAACAAATGAAATACCAGAAGCACAGAAAGTATTAAAATCACTGGAACTAAGAGGATGTATAGTGACGGCTGATGCCCTTAATACACAGAAGGAAACCGCTCGCAGTATAGTTGAGGATGCACATGCAGATTACTGCCTTGCCCTAAAAGCAAATCAGAGAAATACATATAATGATGTATATGACTATTTTCAGTCCGAAGATATACGAAAAGAGTTGCAAAATGACCCCAGATATTACAAGAGAGAAGAAGAAGTGCTTTCTAATAAAACCATATTAAGAGAATACTATATCAGCGAAAGAATCAAATGGTTTTCAGATAAGGATTCCTGGAAAAAACTTACATCAATAGGATATGAGAAAAAAACAATAAGAAGAGCAGATGGAAGTAGTGTTATAGAAGAACGTTTTTTCCTTAACTCATTTAAGGCTGATGCTGAATTATTATCCATTGTTGTTAGAAGACACTGGCATGTTGAGAACCTGCTTCACTGGGTTCTTGATGTGACATTTAAAGAGGATAAACTTACTACAAGAGAGAAAAAAGCATTACATAACCTAGGGTTAATGAGAAGATTTGTATTGTCCATATTAAAAATACTAAAAGAATATTACGGAAATATCAGTTATAAACATATACGAAGAAGAATTGGGAGAACATTTGAAAAGCAGATTCCAATCATATTTTCGGTTATCAAGGAACTTTATGATCAGGGAAGACTGGAGAAACAATAAGAAATGCTTGTTGATTTTCCACTAACCATGTAAGAATTTTACAACTGATAATGTTTAAAGTCTATTGACGAAATGATAGAATAATGCTTTTGAAAGAACATACTTGATCGTTCATGCGTTTATTCTGAATGGAGGTTCACGATTGGTTGACTGAATTAAAAATATACGTTATAATGAGATGATATTGTATAGGGATAGAATTTTATGAGAGTAACATTTTTGTCTCTAAATAAAAAGTGGAGGAAGACTAAATGGCAGAGAAGAAAAATATTATGACCTACGAAGGTCTCAAAGCATTAGAAGACGAGTTACAGGATTTGAAGGTTAACAAACGAAAAGAGGTTGCCATCAAGATTAAAGAAGCCAGAGAACAGGGCGATTTATCAGAGAATGCTGAGTATGATGCAGCTAAAGATGAGCAGCGTGATATAGAACTTCGTATCGAAGATATTGATAAAATTCTTAAAAATGCCGAAGTAGTTGTCGAAGATGATGATGCAGATGCAAGTACAATTAATATAGGATGTACGGTTAAGCTTAATGATATAGAATTCGATGAAGAAATGGAATACAAGATTGTAGGTTCTACAGAAGCAGATGTTCTTAGTGGAAAGATTTCTAATGAATCACCTGTCGGAGCAGCTCTTATTGGCAGAAAAACAGGCGAAATAGTAGAGATAGAGACACCAAGTGGAGAATTGGTAAAATATGAGATTCTTGATATAAAGAGAACCACTACAGTATAAGAAAGAGAGGAAAAGATAAAGTGGCAGGACAGCAGAATAAACCACAGGGCGAGCAGGATCTTA
>JAFPAQ010000123.1 GCA_017424235.1 Lachnospiraceae bacterium
AAAGTAAAAAAAGAGGATGTGTTGAAAATATTAGAGCAGATTGGACTTGAGGATAAGGTGGAGGCTATGCCGAATACCCTGTCCGGGGGACAGAAGCAGAGAGTTGCCATAGCAAGAGCTTTAGTAAGTTCCCCTGCGATTTTTCTTACTACCTTATTACTATTTCTAGTTCCAACGATAGGAATGGATCTAATCAATAGTCAAAAGGCAGCAGTTAACGAACTGTATCCGACGTGGCATGCCCTGTTTCGAAATGTATCAGAAGATACCGCAACGAAAATAGCTTCGCACCATTTGGTAGAGAAATATGGACTGCGAAGTGATTTGGGATATGTAGCTGCTGATGATGCGAATATTGCTATGATATATTTGGATGCCCAGGCTGTTGAAATGTATAAGCTGGATATTTCGGAGGGAAGACTGCCTGAGGCAGAAAATGAGATTGTTGTATCAAAAGGAATCTTAGAGGAACTTTCTTTGTCAGGAGAAATCGGTGATACGGTCACAATTCCATATCAGGTGTATCGAAATGGAAGCTTGGATTTTATCCAGAAAAAAGACTTTGTAATTTGTGGATTTTTACCTGACACGGAAATCAATAAGGAACAAAACTCTTATACATCACTGGTTGCAAAAGCATTTTTGAATGAAGAAATTCTGTTCGATGAAATTGTTTACCGATTCTTGTTTCAGATTGATACAGAGTATGCAAATGATACGGAGAAGATAGAGGAAAGTATCCAGCAGTTAGCAGAGCAGTTCGGTATTTTTGAACATGACTACAGAATCAATGAGGACTATCTGTGGGCCAATTATGTGGACCCCTCCTTTATACCGATTATGCTTCTTATTATGCTGATTATAATAGTGGCAGGAATCATCACGATTTATAGTATTTACTATATTTCCATGGGGGAACGGGTTCAGGAATTTGGAAAAATAAAAGCAATCGGTGCAATCACAGGCCAGCTTCGAAGAATCGTTTTGCTGGAAGGATTTCTGGTTGCCGGAATTGCAGTCCCTCTCGGACTGCTGGCAGGTACATTGTTAACGAAATATGTTTTTTTATCTATTTTCAAGCTGTACCAGAATGAGAATATGCTTATGTCTACCATTCAGGGACTCATTCAAAGCGGAAAAGTTCAGCTACTTGTTCCGTGGATTTATCTGTTAGCAACCGGTGTCTCAATGCTTACGGTTTTCTTATCCTTACTTCGGCCAATGAAAATCGCTGCAAAGGTTTCTGAAATAGAAGCTATGCGATACACAGGAGAGCAGACCGCGAAAAAGAGCAGAAAAGGTTATTCCAATATTACAGTTACCCGGCTCGCCATGATACATCTTGCCGGCAATAAGAAAAAGAGTCTGATTACCATCTGCTCTATGGCAATTACCGGCTTATTTTTTATGGTGGTTGCCACGGTATTGTCATGTGCCGATCCCAGCGAGGCTGCCGACAATTCCGTTATGGGAGAGTATCAGATTTCTCCAGTAATAGAATTTAACAATAAAGAGCACCCGGAGCTGGAGTGGAGCCAGGTGCAGAAGGACAATCCGCTGACAGAAGAACTAAAGGAACAGCTTTTACAGATTGACGGAGTAAATTCCCTGGAATGTTATCTGGGAAATTATGTGGAAGCATCTGCTTTTGATGGCGATAGAGAGGGAATCATCGGAGTCCCTGAGAGTGGGAAAGAATTGCTGGAAAATGGAATTATAGAAGGAAATGTCACCTATGAGGAATTAAAGAGTGGAGATAAAGTAATCATCGATAAAAATCTGCTTTACTGGTATCCGGAATTAAAAATAGGAGATGTCTTTGATGTACTCTACTGGGACGGAGACAAAGAATGCAAAAAGCAATTGGAGATTGTCGCGATTGCTGATTATAGTTTAGGTTTTACAAGTTTCCATTACTTAATTATGGCAGAAGAGGGACTTCATTCCTTCAGTGATCATAATCTGAATATGTACTATCGTATATTTGCCGATAAAAAATATGACGCAGACGTAGAGGCTAAGCTAAAGGCACTTGTTGAAGAGAATGGAAGGATAGAGATGGACACCTGGAAAGCACACTATGATGAGTGGAATTCGGCTATGACTCTGACAAGAGGTGCATGCTATGCATTCCTTGGAATACTGGGTGCAATCTGCATTATGAATATGATCAATACCATGATTCATAGTGTTCATGTAAGAAAAAAAGAGATCGGCATGCTGCAGGCGATTGGAATGTCGGACTTACAGCTCCTTAAAATGCTGCAGTTCGAAGGCTTATTCTATACGTTCGGAACGCTGATTGTCGCGGTAGGAGGCGGCAGTGTGGCAGGATATCCTGTTTTCTTATGGGCGAAGGATCATGGAATGTTTAACATCAGAAATTATCATTATCCTCTGTCGGCAACCCTTGTTATGATTGCAGTGCTTGTATTCGTTCAGGTAATTCTTGTATTTGTAATTGGAAAATCGGTTAAGAAGGATTCGCTGATTGACAGAATACGATTTGATAATTAATGAAAAATTGTTCATGAAAATGAGGTTAGTGCTAAACAATTGAAGAAACAATGAATATATAACAATACTTATACATTACAATGTAAACCAAATAATTGACAAAACTTATTTTCCTTCATATAATATGAATTAAGAAATGAGTATATACTATAGGCAAATATGTTATATGGGAGGTGTTGATATGGCTACAGTACCTACACAGGTAAGAATTGATGAAAATTTAAAAAAGCAGGCTACAGAGCTCTTTTCGCAGTTAGGAATGGATATGTCCAGTGCAATGAATATATTCCTCAGACAGTGTGTTATGAGAGGAGGTCTTCCATTTGATGTAGTAGTTCCACAGTACAAACCAGAGGTTATTGAGGCTATGGAAGAAGCGAAAAGAATCAGCAAGGATCCTAATACTAAGAGATACAGTAGCTTTTCTGATGCCATGGAGGACCTTGATTGATGCAGTATGAATTGATACTTACTGGTAAATTTAAGAAAAGCTTGAAGTTAGCCAGGAAGAGAGGCCTTGATATCTCTCTTTTAGAGGATATCGTCACTATGATTCAGAATAATATTCCTTTAGAAGAAAAGCATAGAGACCATGAATTAAAAGGAAAATACCAAGGATTTAGAGAGTGCCACATTCAGCCGGATTGGTTACTAATATATTTAAAAGAAGATGGTATTTTGACATTGACCTTGGTCGATACAGGAACACATGCAGATTTATTTAACATATGATAACACTTTACTGATAACAATTTGATAACATTAGCTCATACAGCACATGTGACTGGTGCAGATGAAACCAAATGAAGTCAAATCGTAACAGAACGCCCTAACAAAAATGTTTAAGACAAGGATTAAGTTAGGGATTTCGAATAACGGACAGAAATGCCGAAAGCCTGTATTTATGCGGGTTTCCGGCATTTGTTTTATCGAATGGCTCTACTTTGATTCTATTTGTGAATGGAGTAATGGAAAGTTTTTATGGTTTGAAATAAAAGTTTATTGACACAAGAGAATATGGATAGTATACTTATTGTCAAAATTACAAGGAGAGCATACAAATGAATCAGAACTTACATTCAAGACGTTATATGTACATGTATTATAGACGTACTGTGTTATAAGCTTTGCAAGTTTAATGCATTGACTTATAGCCGGTAGGTCTATTAGTCTAGTGCATAAAACCAGAATGTAAGTGATGTGTTTAATATATATTACATCGTAAATTGGAATTATCGCACTGGACAATGAATGTTTGGTGCGATTTTTTGTTATGGCGATGGGGAAAATTGTCATCGTGCTTGCACGAGTGACCATTTGACGACCGCTAATCAGAGTGAGATTCGCAGCGCGTATCTCGTCTCCGCGTGGAAGAGGTGCATGGAATGAGTGATTCAATTGAATTAAAATTGGTAACAGAAGATGAAGCAGAGTGTCTGCACAGACTACAGGTAGAAGCGTTTATGCCATTATATGAAAAATATCAAGACGATGATACAAGTCCGGTAAAAGAAAGCCTGAAAAGAGTAACAGAGAAGATTATTGAGGAAAATTCAGATTTTTACTTCATTGTGTTTCATGGAGAAAAAGTTGGAGGTGTGAGAGTCAGATGGCATCAAGGCAAAAAGGTATATTGAGATAGCAAAGAGAATTTAAAGAGTGAGGTAAAGAAAATGAGCAGGATAAAATTAACAGTACCTGCAATTGAATATAAGGATAAGGCACTCAAATTTAAAAAGGAATTTTTGGATAATAATGAGAATGTGATAAATGGCAGCGAATTGTTGGATAAAATGGAGTCTTATGAAGAATGGCTACAGTCTGTAGCTAAAAATGCTGACATCAAGACGGTTAGTCTGGAGTGGGTTCTGACAGATACGTTTTTGGCTGTGGATGATAATGATGAAATTATTGGTATTATAGATTTAAGACATGAGCTAAATGAGTTTTTACAAGACTTTGGAAATAATGGCTACAGTGTAAGACCTTCTGAAAGAAGGAAGTGATATGCGCCTGAAATGTTAAGGTTGATTAAAGAAGTTGCAAAGAGAGTAGGATTTACTTCACTACAACTTTCGGTGGAACGCTCAAATGAACCCTCTGTAAAAACAATCAAAAATAATGGAGGGATATACGAAAGGAGTTTCGAATTTGAAGGCGAAATTGCAGATGTATATAAAGTAGAATTGAAGGAGTAAATATGTTTGATGAATTCAGAATGGTTGCCGGGAAACAGTGATTACGAAATTGCCGGAATGTACAACATCGAGTATTATACAGCTCCGAATGATTATCCAAATGGCAATCAGGATGAAAATTACTATTGTGAAATCTGGATGCCGGTGAAATCAAAAAACATCGGTTTTCTGGTTAAAAATCAGTGCGTGAACAGTAACGAAATATTAACTGACTATTTTCTTTTGAACAATAATAATTGAAAATGTTCCTTATTAGGAATATAATATTATGTAACGTAATTCGTAATTTTGTAGGAGAGATTTATGGAATATATGACTACGACAGAGTTTGCTGAGAAATGGAATATTTCACGCAGACGTGTAACTAAGCTTTGTACAGAGGGGAGAATAGTTGGTGCTGTATTGAAATCAAATATGTGGTTGATTCCTGAAAATACAGAGAAGCCGGATGACCCGAGGAGAGTACGAAAGAATAATGCTGAAGAAAATAAGGTATGAGAGGTAAATAATGTATACTACTATTGAACTTTTTGCAGGAGCCGGTGGATTAGCACTGGGTGTTGAAAAGGCAGGTTTTGAGACAATAGGATTAATAGAATTTAATAGGGATGCGTGTGACACTTTAAAGAAAAATAGACCACAGTGGAATGTTATATGTGATGATATAGCTAACATTTCCGTGTTGGATTTAGAAGAGTATTTTCATATAAAATCAGGAGAATTAGATTTGTTATCTGGAGGAGCGCCTTGTCAGGCTTTTTCTTATGCGGGGAAGAGATTAGGACTTGAAGATGCAAGAGGAACACTATTTTATCATTATGCTATTTTTCTTGAAAAATTACAGCCTAAAATGTTTTTATTTGAAAATGTAAGAGGATTATTAACCCATGATAAAGGTAAAACATATCGAACCATGTTAGATATCTTTGAAAATGCAGGATATGATATTCAAAAAGATGTCTTAAATGCTTGGGATTATGGCGTAGCGCAGAAAAGAGAGAGATTAATCACTGTAGGAATTAGAAAAGACCTTAGGGATAAAATAAAGTTTTCATTTCCAAAAGCGCACGAATATAAGCCGGTTTTAAAGGATGTTTTACAGAACGTTCCTAAAAGTCTTGGAGTTGTTTATGGCGAGAATAAACGCAAATTGTTTGAACTGGTTCCACCGGGAGGATATTGGAGAGACATTGATCCGGTATTGGCAAAAGAATATATGAAGAGCTGTTGGGATATGGAAGGTGGCAGAACAGGTATTTTACGAAAACTAAGTTATGATGAACCTTCTCTTACTGTATTGACTTCTCCATCTCAAAAGCAGACTGAAAGATGCCATCCGGCAGAAGCTAGACCGTTTACGGTTAGAGAAAATGCAAGATGTCAAAGCTTTCCAGATGAATGGGAATTTTGTGGAAATGTAATGTCGCAATATAAACAAGTAGGAAATGCTGTACCAGTTAATTTAGCATATGAAGTTGCTAAGAGTATTCATTCAGCATTAGAACAGGAGAAATAGGAATGGATTGGAACTTATCCTTTATATCAGAAGATGATTTTATTAATCATGTTAAGGCAACTATTGACAAATATGGGGAGAAATTAGATTCATTTGACATTGCCAGATTTAATAAAAATATAATTGATCCAATTAAAATGATTTTTGATAAAACTGTTTATCAGTCTACATGGGAAGAAATCGTAAGTAATGAGATTTTCCGTCAAAGAGACAAAGCAAATAATAATGACATAGGATATTTTCATCAGAGAATATTTGAATATATGGATAATTGCCATGTGCCTGATAATGGGACTGAAGGTGGATGGGATGTTATCTTCAGAAAAGAAGACGGAATAGAACTTCCGGATGGAGAGAGAGTAAAGACAGTATATGTGGAAATGAAAAATAAGCATAATACTATGAATTCTGCTTCTGCAGGTAAGACATATATTAAGATGCAGAGTCAATTGTTAGATGATGATGATTGTGCCTGTTTCTTAGTTGAAGCTATTGCAAGGAAGTCTCAGAATATCAAATGGGAAACTTCTGTGGATGGTAAGAAAGTTTCACACAAGAAAATTCGAAGAGTAAGCTTAGATCAGTTTTATGCGCTTGTAACAGGTCAAGAGGACGCATTATATCAGATGTGTATGGTTCTCCCCAAGGTTATTGAAAAGGTTGTAAGAGAAGGTGGAGATGAAGTAAAAGTACCACATGATACAGTACTTTCAGAACTTCACAACCTAGCTAAAGCTGTTTATGAAAAAGATGAAGATTTAGCAATGGCTATGGCAATTTATTTGCTCGGATTCCATACATATAAAGGATTTCTGAATGTGAGTGAAGAATGGTCAGATGTTGATGAAAGCAAAATGATAAAAAGAATATATGAATATGCGAAACATGATAAATAGGCCTGAATTATTCACGGATCCGTATCTGAACCAATAAATTTACCGTGAATCAAAAAATCTGATCCTTGCCGTAAAAACTTCTCTCAAATCACCTGCAAAAGGGTATAAAATCCCTATGGAAAATTTCAGAGCAGTTATCGA
>JAFPAQ010000124.1 GCA_017424235.1 Lachnospiraceae bacterium
ATGAGGAAATCAGCAATACGAATGCAACCTCGTCACTATACCAGTTATCCGGTTATCTGTATCGATATTACGGCAAAAAGGTCATCATTTTAATGGATGAATATGATACGCCTATGCAGGAAGCATGGGTAAATGGCTTCTGGGATGAACTGGTGGCATTTACCAGAAGCCTCTTCAACTCCACCTTCAAGACTAATCCATGGCTTGAACGCGGCATTATGACAGGTATCACAAGAGTGTCGAAAGAATCTATATTTTCAGATCTTAACAATCTTGAAGTCGTTACCACTACTTCTGACAAATATGCCACATCCTTTGGTTTTACTGAAGAAGATGTATTTGCTGCATTGGATGAATTTGAACTTTCTACAGATAAAGACAAGGTGAAACGCTGGTATGATGGTTTTACTTTTGGAAGTCATACAGATATCTATAATCCTTGGTCTATTCTGAACTTTTTGAACAAAAACCAAATAGATATCTATTGGGCAAATACCAGTTCTAACAGTCTTGTGGGTAAACTGATACGTGAGGGAAATCGCAGGATCAAAGAAAAATTTGAGGGACTGCTTAACGGAAAAATCATTGAATCAGTTATTGATGAACAAATTGTATATAACCGCCTTGACGGAAACGAACCTGCCGTATGGAGTCTGCTGTTAGCAAGTGGTTATTTAAAGATAATTTCATTTGAACGATATGGTGATATACTAGAAGGAACACGTCCAAAATATCAACTTACCCTTACCAATCTAGAGGTAAAGATGATGTTTCAGAACATGATCCATGACTGGTTTTCCAATGTTGTAGAAGATTACAATGACTTTATCAGTGCAATGCTGCAGAATGACATTGACGCAATGAATGAATATATGAATCGTGTGGCACTTGGCACCTTCAGTTTTTTTGACACAGGGAATGGACCCTTGGGTGCTGAACCGGAGCGCTTCTATCACGGTTTTGTGCTAGGGCTGCTTGTAGATCTTCAGGACAGATATGTCATCACCTCTAACAGAGAAAGTGGGTTTGGCAGATATGATGTAGTGATTGAGCCAAAGGAACCCAAAAAACATGACGCCTACATTTTGGAATTTAAGACTCTTAACTCCAGAAGGGAAAGCAGTCTTGAAGACACCGTATCCGCAGCGCTGAGACAGATTGAGGAAAAGCAATACGCAGCAGGTCTGATGGAACGCGGCATCGCAAAGGAACATATCCACAGCTATGGCTTTGCATTTGAAGGAAAACAGGTACTTATTGGAAAATAGTATTAGAGAAGAAGCCCCCAAAGTCTACTGACTTTGATGGCTTCTTTTTTGCTTCATAGATATCTAACAAATCAAATATCTCACAAATCAGATAACTTCAAGCCATTCCAATGCATTCCATATACCATCTTCATCAACGTGTGTTGTTACATAGTCTGCCATTGGTTTGATCCTTTCAGTAGCATTTCCCATTACAATGGCAGTTTTTGCATGTTCAAGCATTGGAAGGTCATTTGTACTGTCTCCAATTGCCACTGTGTCTTCTTGGGGAATATTGAGTATGTCAATAAGATAATCCATACCACTTGCTTTAGAATATCCTATTGGCATGATTTCAAAAAATCCATGTTCCCTATCTACAAATTCAAGTTCATCCTGAAAATCAGCCTGAAACGCATGCATCCTGGCTATATCATCGACATAAGCATAAAACTTGTCAAAATTACCTATCGCATCTTCGTAGCTTCCATATCCTTTGTCTTTAAAAAGCAATATGAAGTCTTTAAATACTTTTGTGTTGATCTTATCAAGAGCATCATTATAATCATTCTCCTTGCCCTCAAGCACAGCATCTATCTTGTACTTTCGTAGTGCATCTATGATACGTCGGCCCATCTCTTCTGAAAAGGTCTGTCGCATTATTTCTTCACCATGATAAGAAATCATTGTCCCACAACCATATATATATCCATCAAACTCTACCAGATTCTCAATATCAGGTCCTACAAGTTTCTTGGTTCTTCCTGTATTTATAATACATATATGTCCATTTTTTCGTGCTTTTTTGATAGCCTCCTTTGTACTCTCAAGCATAATATGAGATTCTTCACCTATAAGTGTTCCATCAATATCAAAAAATATAATCTTCCTGTTCATCTTTAACCCTTCTAATGTTCATCTTTATATTACAAATTACTTTGAATACTTATTGCTGTATATATTTTCTATCAAAACATCAAAAATGTAAACTAAAAGTTACCTTGATAATGTAGAAATTCTTAGGTGTTGCTTTGTTTTCGAAAATAACAGCAAAAATGACGAGAACTGATTCTCGTCATTTTGTCTATATATCGTAAAATATTACTTTGATAATCTGATAGAAACAACGCTGCATGCAGGAATATCTACGCGAATTCCATCTGCAGTTTTTTCATATGCTTTAAATGCCTGCTCTGAAACAACTTCAGGTGCCTCAAATGTATTGTGTGCATTCATACTGCCTGATACATAAACTGCATCTGATACCTGATAAGCTGATGCATCTGCTGCCAACTGAATATCTACCTGCTCACCTGCATCTAATGAATTGTTTGTCAATGTAATTGTAATAACACCATCTGCATCTTCAGATACTGATTCAAATACCTTAGGAAGCTCATTTTTGCCTGTTCCAACTGTTCCTCCACCAACTAACTCACTTGAAAGCAAGCTTGCTCCCTGATGATGTCTGTACATATGGAATACATAATATGTTGGTGTCTTAATCATCTTATCGCCATCTGTAAGCATAACTGACTGCAAAACATTGATAAGCTGTGCAATACAAGCCATCTTTACACGGTCTGAGTGCTTATTAAATATATTAAGAGTCATACCGGCTATTAATGCGTCACGCATTGTATTCTGCTGATATAAAAATCCCGGATTTGTTCCTGGTTCAACATCTGTCCAGATGCCCCACTCGTCAACGATTAATCCAATCTTCTTCTCAGGATCAAATTCATCCATAATCGCACCATGACGATTAATGAGTTCTTCCATAAAGTATCCACGTTTTAATGTCTGATAGAAAATATCCTCTGTAAATACAGTTGCGCTTCCTTTCTTGTTCCAGTCATCTTCAACTTCAGGAAGTGTATAATAATGAAGTGAAAGTCCATCCATCATACCATGGAATCTTGGATCGCAATGGTCAAAACATGTTTCAAGCACTCCTCTGGTCCATGCATAGTCATCAACATTTGGACCACAGCAAATCTTATTAATCTGCTCATTTCCTGCATAATTTCTCACATATGTCTGATATCTGCGATACTCATCTGCATAATGTTGTGGACGCATATTTCCGCCACAGCCCCAGTTCTCATTTCCAACACCGAAGTAGTCTACCTTCCAAGGCTCCTCATGACCATTCTTTGTTCTAAGATCTGCCATAGGAGATACGCCCTTAAATGTCATGTATTCTACCCACTCACTCATCTCACGAACAGTTCCGCTTCCGAGGTTTCCATTAATATATGTTTTACATCCTAACTGACGGCAAAGTTCAAAAAATTCATGTGTACCAAAGCTGTTATCTTCAACAACACCACCCCAATGTGTATTAATCATCTTTTTTCTGGATTCCTTTGGTCCAATACCATCCATCCAATGATACTCGTCAGCAAAGCATCCGCCCGGCCAGCGAAGTACAGGAATCTTCATTTCCTTTAATGCCTCAACAACATCTGTTCTCATACCATTTACATTTGGTATATCAGAGTTTTCTCCAACATAGAGACCTTCATATATGCATCTTCCGAGATGCTCTGAAAAATGTCCATAAATTTCAGGTGAAATTGTACTTTTTTTACTTTCATTATTAATAAATAATTTTGCCATAAATAATCCTTTCTATTAACCTCCTTTAGTAATACACTTGTTAATAAGGGTATTTATCACTTCGTACAATCTTTCTTAAAATATTATTGCCGGGTTTACACAGCTTATGATATTTCTCAACAAGTTGCACTAACCTTATGCACTTACTATATAATAATCTAATTATTGTGTCAATATTAATTTTAGATTTTTTTAAAATATTTTAGAATATTAGTAGATTGCCCAAAATAATATATACTCGAACCTTGTTTTAAGCATAATTAGTATGTAATATGCACAATACGTTTCCGTATTGCGGTTGAAGAAGATGCTACACATGTTGGCGGATTAACTCTCTTTGGCAAAAATTTTGGCAATTACTCACAGGACATTCAGATAAGTATTAATTATATGCCTATTGAAACTTAAAAAAATCGGATGCGTTTTGCATCCGATTTTTTTACCACTTTTTTTCTTCATCTCAATACCCTGCCTTTTCCTGCTTTTACGATTATGCAGTTTCCTCCATTAACACTGATAATCAATTTTTAGTAACTATAAGATGATGTACTATTAGCATCTGCATCTTACAATCGTATTATTTTACCTTCAATTAAATTATTTTAATTTTTATTAAAATTCACTATATGATATTTACTTTCAGTAGATTACTCTACGTCCTGCAAAGCTTCGAAATTCTCTTCACCTGTACGAACTTTTACTACCTTATCTACATTGTATACGAAAATCTTACCATCTCCGATATGACCTGTATAAAGTGTTTTCTTAGCTGCCTCAATAACTGCATCTACAGGTATCTTGCTTACTACCACTTCAACCTTCATCTTAGGAAGCAGGGTTGCGTCAATCTCAGCACCACGATATTTCTCGCCTGAACCCTTCTGTATACCACAGCCCATTACCTGAGTAACTGTCATACCTGTAACACCAAGGTCGTTCATAGCCTTTTTGAGTCTCTCATAACGTGTAAGCTTAGCGATGATAACTACCTTATAAATACCACTTGCTGATGCCATAACAGGCTGTTCAACAACCTTGACTGCTGCCTTTTTCTGGAATTCTGAAGCTTCTTCGTAATCACCTGTACCGAGGTCTGTGTTCTCGTTTACATCCATTGTCATTGTATTTGAAATATCCATAAGTGAGAAGCCTGCGTATGCTGATGGAAGACCATGTTCTGTTGAATCAAGACCAAGAATTTCTTCCTCTTCTGATACACGAAGTCCAAATATCGCTTTGATAGCAAGGAAAGTAATTGTGATTGTTACAACTGTATAGCCTATAACTGCCACCATACCAATTAACTGAATACCTAACTGTGTAAATCCACCGCCATAGAAAAGACCTTCTGCTGCTATCTGGTTTGCACCACCATTAATACCTCTTGCAAATGCAGGAGCTGTTTCTGTTGCAAAAAGACCTGTTGCTATTGTACCCCAAATACCATTGAGACAGTGAACTGCTACTGCACCAACAGGATCATCAATATGTAATTTGTAATCTAATAACCAAACACCAAATATTACTAAAAGACCTGCAACAAAACCAATTACAATTGCACCAAAAGCATCTGTTACATCACATGGAGCTGTAATAGCAACAAGACCTGCAAGAGAAGCATTAAGACACATAGAAACATCAGGCTTGCCATATTTTATCCATGTAAATATCATACATACAACTGTAGCTACTGCCGGAGCAATTGTTGTTGTAACAAAAACTGAACCTAACTCACCAATTGAAATTGCTGCCGCACCGTTAAAACCATACCAGCCAAACCAGAGAATAAATACACCTAATGCACCTAATGGAAGGTTATGACCCGGGAAAGCATTTACTTTTGTAATTTTGCCGTCTTTATCTTTTGTAAATTTACCAATTCTTGGTCCAAGTATCTTTGCACCGATAAGAGCACATACACCACCTACCATATGAATACATGTAGAACCTGCAAAATCATGGAAGCCCATCTGAGCTAACCAGCCGCCACCCCAGATCCAATGAGCCTCAATAGGATAGATGAGGGCTGAAATAACACCTGAATATACACAGTATGAAAGGAATTTTGTTCTCTCTGCCATTGCACCGGATACTATTGTAGCTGTGGTAGCACAGAAAACCAGATTGAATACGAAGTTTGACCAGTCAAAATTCTGATATGATGTAAAAATATCAAATCCGGGTTTTCCAATAAGACCAACCATATCTTCGCCAAATAAAAGGCCAAAACCAATTAAGATAAATGTACATGTACCTATACAGAAGTCCATAAGGTTCTTCATAATAATGTTACCTGAGTTCTTTGCTCTGGTAAAACCAGCCTCTACCATCGCAAATCCTGCCTGCATCCAAAATACCAGTGCAGCACCTATCAGAAACCATACACCATACACTTCACCAGAAATCGCACTCATAATTTCATCTGTCATAATAATACTCTCCTTTTCTATTCGATTTGCAGAAAACAGACTTATGACAAAAGAGAGTAAATCCCTTAAGCAGAGACACTATGCCTCTAAAAACAAATCTTAGCTTTCTGTCTTCAAATACTTTCCGGAAAGTAAATAATTCGATATTACAGGATATGCAATTGCCTTCAAGTATATTACAGCATACCCTATATAACGAAAAAAGGTGCTATGAGTATCTAACTCGTAGCACCTTTGCTTTATGCATTGAAGTATAGCACTATCGTCTATTGATGTCAACATAAATTTTAGAAATTTTTCACAATTTTTATTGTCTAAATTTTTATTAAATATTTTTAAATAGTTAAAAAATTATATTGACAAATGCCCCTTAAAAGTAAGACAATTATATATATCGTTATAATATTCAGAAAGAGGGGGATTCAAAAATGGCATTTTTTAATAAACAGACAGATTTGGTAGACTGTGTTGCAGAATTAAAAGAGACAGATTACTCCAAACAGCCCAAGCTTGGAGATATCTATAAACGTCTTATAAAAGGAAGAAAGCAATTTGAAGTTGTAATGGATAAGGATATTTCGGCAATTATGCAAATCAGTTCACTTGATCTGACATTAAATCAGCAGACAGATGAAATGCTTAGCATTTCTAAAGAGGTATCCGACGCATCGGAAATCATAAATCAGGCAGCTGGGGAGTGTTCTTCTGTTGCCGGACAGGTAAATATACAGCATGAGGATCTGACCAACACTATTATAGGAGCTGCGGAGGATACAGGGGAAGTACACAAAAAAATTGAATCAAGTCAAAGTGAACTTTCTGTTATCAAGGACTTGTCTAACCACACAATTGAAAACTCAAAAGAAATGCAGACAGATATGGATGAATTGCTGGATGTACTAAATCATATGAACGAAGTGATCTCAGGAATCAACGCAATCTCCTCACAGACAAACCTGCTTGCACTTAATGCTTCTATCGAAGCTGCAAGAGCCGGTGAGGCCGGCAGAGGTTTTGCTGTCGTTGCAGAAGAAATCAGGCAGCTTGCCGAGCAGACTCAAAGCCTTACATCAAACATGGGAAAATTTGTCGAAAGGATAAAGACAGCTTCTCAAAAGAGTGCACAAAGCGTAAATACAACCATAGAAGCTTTAGGCACCGTTACTGAAAAAATCGGAAATGTATGGGTAATAAATGATGAGAACCAAAAACATATTTCACATATAAATGATTCCATAAACTCACTTGCTGCTGTCAGTGAAGAAATAAGCAGTTCAATGGTAGAACTTGAAAGCCAGACAATAAATATCAAAGATCAATGTCAACAGCTAAATGAAAGCACAAAACACTTAAAGAATGTCAGTGGAAGAATGAAAGAAGCCACAAAACCTATCAGTGCAATAGAACACCAGCTTGATGAAGCAGGCAAACAGCTCGGTGAAATGACTGATGACCCATTCTTCCGCATGGAATATAGTGAATTTGCAAAATATATGGATAAGGCAATCAATGCCCATGCTTCATGGCTTGAAAATCTAAAACGCATGGTAGATAGTCACAGCATTGAACCAATACAGTTCGATGCTCACAAATGTGGTTTTGGCCATTTATATTATTCAATGACCCCAAAAACACCTGAAATACGTGATATATGGTTAAAAATCGAAGATAAACATACCAAATTTCATGAATGCGGAAAATATGTAAGAGAAGCATTGCTTAAAGAAGACTATGATAAAGCTAGGAAATATTATGATGAGGCAGCTGCTATTTCAAAAGACCTGATTGCTCAGTTTAAAAATATGTCTGATATCGCACTTCATAAAATCGAGTAGGAGGGAATTGGCGCAATAGGGACGGGGCTTCTGTATCGCCTAAAAGCACGATACAGTAAGCCCCGTCCCTATTTCTACTATATATAATTTTGGTATATTTTAAGCTTAACTAAACGTTATTGAAACGCCCCATTTTAATTATTATATAATCCCACCATGTAAATATGCTCAGTCATAGTCCCGTCCGATGTCATTTCTGACTCTGTTACACTTTCTCCAGCAAATACAAATCCAAGTTTCTTACTTAAATTTATTGATGCAATATTATCTTTATCCACAAGCACCCTGTAATCATTAACCCCCAGATATTCTTTGCCGTATTTAAGGATTGCATCACATATCTCATATGCATATCCCATGCGCTGATATTTTTTCCCTATCATAAAACCAAGCTCAAGTCCATCAAAGGCTTCTTTATATTCCAACCCGGCTCTGCCTATGACTTCACCGTTTTCCTTTAGCTCTACCATCCACATGCCATATCCGTAAAAACAGTATACATTTTGTATATAGCTACGTGTATATTCCACCTCTTCAGCATAATCAGCAAACAGCGGCTCTATATATCCGGTAATCGATTCATCTGAATATAGCTCATAAAGTCTTGGCACGTCCTCAACTGTTATCTCCCTAAGCCTTAGCCTTGCTGTCTCAAGTATTTCCCATGGCAGATTGTGACATCTTCTATAAACCATCTCTTTGAATTCATCATCAATATCATTTAAATCTTCTACACAAAATGCCCCCGTTGGAAAGGTCTCATTGCGGTTTTTTTCATTAAGATGCACTATATAAGGTACATTATTTAAAGAATAATACTCGGCTTTTCCTGAATCATCTGTTATAACTACTTCATTTATGTGTTGTCTATATATCTTCATAACCACTCCATGTTACTGTTCACTCCGTTCCAGTAACCACTCCACCAAAATATAAAAAGGTATGAATTAATTTTACTTTACATATCCTCAATTATCAACTAAAATGGAAAGGAATTATATTATATATGGAGGTAAATATAATGGCTAATCCGATAGTAACATTTGAAATGGAAAACGGCGATATCATAAAAGCTGAGCTTTATCCTGAAATCGCACCTAACACAGTAAATAACTTCATAAGTCTTGTAAAAAAGGGATATTATAATGGACTTATTTTTCACCGCGTAATAAAAGGTTTCATGATTCAGGGCGGATGTCCTGACGGAACAGGAATGGGCGGTCCGGGATATTCAATCGCCGGTGAATTTGCACAAAACGGCTTTGAAAACAACCTAAAGCATACAGAAGGTGTGCTTTCTATGGCAAGAAGCATGATGCCAAACTCAGCAGGAAGCCAGTTCTTTATCATGCACAAGAACAGTCCACATCTCGATGGAGCTTATGCTGCATTTGGAAAATTAATCGAAGGAATTGACAACGTTAATAAGATCGCCGAAACAGCTACTGACTACTCAGACAGACCACTTGAGCCACAGCGTATGAAAACTGTTACAGTAGATACTTTTGATGTTGAGTATCCTGAACCTGAAAAATATTAATACTATATATATTGTAAAAGGGTAAAGAAATTATGTACATACATTTTCTTTATCCTTTTAATATTAGGAAAGAGTTAACCTTTTAACAGTAACAGGAAAGGACTATTTTAATGACCAGTGTAAAGATGAAAACTATTTTGATGATTATTTCACTATCTGCACTCCTGATTCTTATCCTTATGTATATGTCAGGAAAACTGACCTCAACTTTTTATATATATGAGAGCGAACGTGTTCCCAAAGGCTTTGATGGATTTAAAATCGTACATCTGTCAGATATACATTGCAAAAGCTTTGGTAACAATAACAAAGAACTTATTGATACAATAAACAATATGAACCCGGATATAATATTTATTACCGGTGACAGTATAGATAAATATCATTCTGACCTGTCACCACTTGAATTTCTTTTTGAAGGAATCCAAAATACTGCACCAATATTTGCAGTAAGTGGAAACCATGAATGCGATGATCCTGCTTTGTACTCACAGCTTCTGGAATTATATGACAAATATGGTATCACAGACCTTGATGACACTGAAATAATATGGTCCTTCAATGGTGCCTCAATACAGATAAAAGGACTTGGTGCTTTTCAGAATAAAATAAACTGGGATAATGATTTTATGACAGACAAACATCCCGAACTGTTCTCAATTATCCTGAACCACTATCCTCAGTTAAACAGGCTCGCCTACTATGATCTGATATTGTCAGGTCACATTCATGGCGGAGTGATTCGAATACCTTTTATTGGTGGTATTCTTGGTAACGATGGTGAATTTTTCCCTGAATATGATGGAGGCAGATATAATCTTTTAAACAGCACCATGTATGTCAGCAAGGGGATTGGTGATACCGTGATCCCCCGCGTAAATAACCGCCCTGAAGTAGTGTGTATCACTCTTAAGCATAAAGAATAATGCAATAAAGCTGCAAAATATCTAATTATCATTCCATAGGAGACTCTGTAAATGAAACTAAAACTTGAACATATATTAATATCTTTACTTGGTATCATTCTGCTTATTATTGGTATTAATATAGCATTTGTAACTATTAAATATAAAAATACTGCCGATTTGGCACTTCAACATATAAAAGAAAACGAAGTACAGACTGATTTATCTAAATATTCGGATACCGGTATATCTGCCCATGATTTTTTAGAAAAAATAACCGTCGGCTACAATATAGGCAATTCTCTTGACAGCTGCCCTGATACAGGAAGAAATGACGGCAAACGTAAAACTGACTATTATGAAACCTTTTGGGGAAATCCCGTAATCTCTGAGAAATATATAGATTCCGTATATTCTGCGGGATTTAATGCTGTAAGAATACCTGTTACCTGGTATTACAACACATATGTTGAAAACGGAAAGCTTGTAATACAACAGGAATGGTTAAAGCGAGTAAAAGAAGTTGTTGATTATGCATATAAGAACGAAATGTATATAATACTTGATTCACACCATGATGCTCCGATAATCCGGGCTGACATGGACAATATAGATGAAGTATCCGGCAATCTTTCAGAGCTTTGGACACAGATAGCTGAATATTTCAAGGACTATGATGAGCATCTTGCTTTTGAGGCTTTTAATGAAATAAATACAAAACATGACAACTGGCAGTATAATGAGGGATCTGTTAATGCAACAAATATATTAAATCAGGTTTTTGTTGACACTGTAAGAAAAACCGGAGGCAACAATTCAACCAGAATACTTTTATGTGACACTTACCTTAATGAAGCCACTGATGAAGTTCTTGAAGGTTTTATAATTCCAACGGACACTGTCCCAAATAAACTCGCACTCAGTGTTCACAGCTATGCTGCTTCTTACAATCAGGATATTGTCACTCAGTTCAAAAAACTGCAAAGCTATTCCAAAAAAATCAAAACACCTGTTGTAATAACAGAGTTTGGTACTACCAATACCTTTGTTCCTATTGAATATCGTTCCAAACATGCAAGTAATTACATCGCATGTGCCAATGAATATGATATAAAATGCTTCTGGTGGGACGACGGAGGTAATTTCAAACTGATTGAGCGAGAAAGTGGAGTTATAATAAAACAGGATATAATAGATGCTCTTATGAACCCCAGACTGTTTGTTACCAAAAAGACATCCACAAACCGTTTTAATACTATGGACAGCTTTAATTATGGTATAATTTCTCCCGAGGACGGAACAATTGCAGAGTTTTCCAAAGGAGCATTAACCTTTAATCATGGAGGTCAGGGATACCCTGTCGTTCCACGCTACGGTTACAATATAGTGCTTAATACCTCCGGTTCAGGCGATGGTCTTGCACTGTCAGGTATTGCATTTTATGATGTTCATATGAACTTTATTGAATATAAAGAGATTAAGGCTGCTTCAACCTATGATGTCACTCCGCCCTTAGAAGCCTCTTACATGCGAATCTGTTTCTACAATCCATGGGGCGCAAGAAGCAACGCCGAGTATATGTCATATTTTCAGAGCAATGCATTAAGCCTTGAAATAACCGAATATATTAAGGAGTAGAAAAAATGATGTGAGCTTAGCTCACATCATTTTTTAAAATGCCTTAAATTTGGCAACTGTTGCATAACCCTCTCCATTACCGCCGGTCACAAATAACTGACCGCATCTAAGCCATGCATGTGCTACCATATTTCCATTTTCTTTGCCAACACCCATATAGAGAGTTGAACATATACCATGTTTTAACAATATCTTTCTTGCAGTAAGTGCCCTTACCCAGCATTTCCTTTTAAGTGGCAGATGCTGAGTTACGCGGTTAACATGAAAGCTAACCAGTCGTGCAAGCCTGAGAGTCTCAATACTTTCTTCAGATACTGATTCCTCTCCCCGTATTCCCATCTTTTTTTCCATCTGTGTCATCTTAAGCACCAGCAGACAAATCCTATAATAAGCAGCATATATATAAACAGTAATGGTCATCCACTTTTCGCCATTGTATCGCATAAAATCAACAAATCTCTTTATCATATTAATCCCTATATTCTTCTATTGAGTACTCTCTATTTTTTTATCCTCAATCTTTATCTGACGGTCACAATATTCAAGCACTGACATTCTGTGAGTTATCAAAAGACATGTAGGCTTTGGCTGCATATTTTTAATGCCCTGTAATACTGCAAGCTCCGTCTGTGGGTCAAGTGAAGCTGTTGCCTCATCAAGTATAAGAAATGGTGCCTTTCTGATAAGCGCTCTCGCTATTGCTATTCTCTGTGCCTGTCCCTCAGAAATACCATGTCCACGTTCACCGATAACTGTATCTATTCCATTTGGCAGTTCACTTACAAAATCATAAGCTGAAGCCATTTTTAATGCCTCTGTAAACTCTTCTTCTGTGGCATCAAGCTTTCCCATGCGGATATTTTCACGTATTGTACCACTAAATAATGTGTTTCCCTGTGGCACATATGAGATAAACTCACGCGCACCGGCATTTGCCATAAGCTCCTGCCCTGAACTGTTAAAATATGTAATCTTACCGGCATTTGCACGCATAAATGACATTATAAGTCTAATAAGTGTAGTCTTACCAATACCTGACTCACCGATTATTGCTACAAATTCACCCGGACAAATAGACAGGCTTGCATCATTAAATACGTAATCTTTTTCCATTTCATATCGAAAACTGATGTTCTCAGCTTTCAGACCAATATTTTTTTCTTCAATATGTTTGTCAATTTTTTCTTCTCGTGGTATATTCTGAAGCTCGATAACCCGCCCCGAGGAAGCAAGTATTGATACTATCTTTGGTATCTGCTGTGCAAGATTTACAATCGGTGACTGTATACGGTTTATCAGTGTCAAAAATAAAGACATTGTACCGAAAGTGATCAAATTTGCCGAAATACAAAATGCTCCATAGGTAAATGCTACCAGATAGGCAAGCTGAAATGAAAATGCCATTGAAACAGAACTCATTACTCCAAGCTTGCTCTTCTTGTATACCCACTTAAATCTCTCGTCCCTTAGCTCTACAAGCCTTTGTGTTGCATACTCTTCATTGGCAAAGGATTTTACTATAAGAAGATTTGCAAGACTCTCCTGAACATAAGAGCGATATGCGGATTCTGTTTCCTGGACCTTTATCTGTAGTCTTTTTAATTTTCTTCCGAGCCAAAAGCTTATTATCGCGGCCACCGGACCTACAAGCAGTGCAAAGACAGCAAGCATAGGTTCATAATAAAACAGTGTAAAGAAAGTAATCAAAAGCTCAAGAAACAGCTGGATTATAGTTGGTATTGTATAAATAATACCATTTGAGATATTACCTGCATCACTTGTAAGTCTGGTCATCAAATCTCCTGTATGATACTTTTTAACATCCATCCAGTGTGCATTTATTATCTGCTCATATAGCTGCTTTCTGATTCCAAAAGAAAATTTTTCGTCAAGCACAAGCGATACCATCTGTGCCGTAACATTAAATCCCAGCATAAGCAGTACAGCTATTCCATATAAGGCTATTGCAAGATATACCTTCTCACCATTTGTCGCCTTGTCAATAATATGCTTTGACATGACTGCCATTCCTGTATTAAGAAGTGTCATGGACAAATTGATAAACATCACTAAAATTATCTTAGGAAGATAGGGTTTTGAGTACTTCATAAGCCAAAAGAAGTAGCTTTTCTGGTTTCTCCAGTCCTTTAAAAATATCTTTAATTTATTCATAATCTACTTCTCCAATAAACCTAAGCCTTTCATTAGTGCTATACGATGCTCTGCCACCTCAAGCTTTTCACTTGTATTGTACATAATATCCCTGTATTTGCTCCATCTTATCAAATAATTGACAGCTTTATGTACCCAGGCAACAGGGAGCAAAAATTTCATTTTTTTAGCATATGCAAATTCATCCGGAAGGTCCTTTGCTCTTGGGAATACCACCTCAAGCTTTCTCTTCCATTTACTCTGTGAAGTACCACGATTTCCTGTAAAATACGGAGTCATCATGCCAAGTATCTGCCAGCCTGCAGACTTGTCACCATATATTTTACCGGCCTGAAGCAAATCCTGCATAAAATCAACAACTTCAGGTCCCATCTCTATTTTCTGTCCCTTTAAAATATCAGTATCCATGCCAAGAAATTCTGCACATATAACAAAAATATAGTAACTGAATTTGCTAAATCCCAGCATGTCCAGCTTTTTCCATAAGCTGTCCTTATCAATATATTTTCCATATGCGTCCACATACAATGCTATATCAGCAAGATATTTTAATCCTACACCTTCAAGTGAAAAATGCTTGATTATATGGAATAACTGAAAAATCAAATGTTGTTCGTAACCAAGAGTTGTGACTTCAAAACCACAGACCTTCAAATTGATAAGAGTTTCACGCTTTGTAATCTCCATACTGTCAAGAATGTCCATGCGTCTTCCTTCGTAATCTTCCCACAGGCAGGTATGTAATTCAATAACATGACTTACCCTTCCTCTTTCATATTTAAGAGCTGTGACTTCAGGATTTGACTTTTCAGCAAGCTCTGTATATCCAAGCTCCTGTAACAGGTTAAGTGCCTGCTCCTTTTCCTCACGATACACAAATATGTCTGTATCGCAGGAACTTCTCTCTATATAATTAGGATAAAGGTTTGAAAGGATACATCCCTTAAAAAGTACAAATGTAAGTCCTCTCTCTTTTGCTGCTTCAACGACTCGTCTTATGCACTTATAAATCTCATAACAAATAATAACAAATTCAAGTGGCTTGTTATGCTCAAATTTTTCTTCATTTATATACTTAGAATACTTTCTTATATAATCCTCCATGAGCATAACCTGATTATTATTTCTTGCCATATCCCAAAGCATCTGGCTTGAAATACCACTAAAACCCTTAACTACACTTTCATCCGGCTCATTTCCCCTAATCGCACAACGTAATAAATACATATACAGTTTCCATTCTTCTGTAATACTATTACCTTGTTCTTTTAACATAGCTCTCTCCTAAACTATCTAATAATAATGTTAATGATATCAAATCAGCAACTGTTCAGAACTAAATTCTTCACAGTCACAATAGTGGTTGTGAATAGTAAAAAATTATATAGCCTTATAAAGTATATCGGAAATTTATGTAAAAAACAACTCTCAATATTGGTAAATATTTATACCTTTTCTATTATTATTTTGTAAAATTATATATAAACTGACATTTTGTGCATAATTATGACAAATTTTTTTACATTTTAATATTTACACTATCGCAATTTCCTATAATATAAAAAGAGCCTCAAAGCTTTCACTTTAAGGCTCCTGTATTCATAAGTATCAATTAAGACTTAATTGGATCGTATGATGTAAATCCTTCACCCTTCTCGTCTACCCATGTCTTATCTGCTGCATTAAAATCTGCTCCACCCTGAGCTGTCTCGTTGATTGTTAATTCTTCCATTACTGGCATTTCCCAATTTTTCATTTTTTAGTCCTCCTAATAATTATTTGTAATAAAACCGATGTCTGACTGTTACTGCCAACCTCTTTATTACGTTACACATACTAACACTTAATATTTACTCTTTCAACAATTCTAACATTTTTGTTAGAATTATGTTACCCAATTTTTATGCCCAACCACCTGCAACCCCAGTAAATACAAGGCTTATACGTATTTATTTATTTTTTCTAAAAATAACACAAATATGTATGCATTTATGATTCTTACAACACCAGGCTCATTTTTTTCAAGGTTTTCACTGTCAACACTGTCTATAAGTTCATGTATTTTGTTTACATCCAGATAATCAAGTGCCTGTTTTGAAAACAATCGGGTTCTTATCTCATCATACTTGTCATTCCAGTTTTTTGACAGTCTGTACATATTATCAGAGCCCTGAAGCCCTCTGCTCTTTATGTTTAATCGCAGAGCATCAGGCACTATATCATCCATAAATTCCCTTATAAGTCTTCTGTCAAAATTCTCATTTACAAAGCACCTCATAGGAAGAGTATACAGAAATTCAACAAATTCAACATTTCTTAACGGGTCTCTGTCAAGCACACCGTAAACAAGCCAGTTTTTAGTGTCAACCTCTCCTATCTGTGCACATGCTTTGTATATGTAGATAAGATTTCGCATCATGCCAATAGTATTTATCGGCTTATACTCCTTAACCTTTTTGTAATATCTTGCACAAAGCCCATATTTCTCACCCTTATCACTTCTAATAAGGACATCTCTATAAAACTTGTTCTTATCCGGAAATACATTGTTTTTATAATATTCTCTATATTTATTTCTAAGCCACTTAAAATATTTTTTGCGTCCACCTGTGCCATAGCGGACTAAAACCAACTGTATGACTTTAAATGCCTTTTTGAAGTGCATATGAGTAAACAGCTCCATAACATAATCTTCATTATGACCTGCTGAAATGGTAGTATTTCCGGTAGTACCTGAAAGCATAATCTTACAGCCCTTTTTCCTTGCCTGCTTATATAGTTCACCTGTCCATACACCATTTTGTTGTGATTTGCACGGAAGCTCCCATTCATTTATTACTCTTTGTGCCTCAGTAAGTATATTCATATCTCGGCATTGTTCAAAATGCGGTTCTATATTAGGATATTTTTTACACATCTCAAGCACACCCTGAGTCTCATCACGAATAACACCGCCGGCATTTTCAACCTTGCTTTCCTTTAAAGGAACTGATGTAAAGCTGTAGAGCTTCTTTCCATTCTTCTCAAGAAATCCCGCAGCTATGCCTCCAACTGTAGTAGAATCAAGTCCGCTGCTAAGAGCGACCGCAACCTCACCATTTGTTCTTGTGCAGGCTTCAACGCTGTCAAACAGATATTTTCTTAACTGTGTCCTGCACTCACTGTCAGTTATCTTAGGATCAGGTGATACTGTCTTTGCAGGATTCCAGTAGCAATGCTCCTTTCTCTTGTTTAAGGATATCTCTACGCAATGTCCCGCAGGTACTTTGTATATATTCTTATACGCACACTCTCTTGGCTCTGACATCATTACCGGACCAACTATACTTATACTTTCAAGCAGCCATCTGTCATTTGTTTCAAATTTATAACCGCTGGCATCTACCATCGGAAAAAGCATTGTAGAGAAAAATAATCTGTTATCTCTTACAAAATAATAAAGACAATTGTTTGCAAAATGATCAACATACAGAAATACTGAATTTGCTTTTTTATCATAAATTACAAAGGAAAACACTCCTCTTAGATGAGTAACACACTTCCTGCCCCACTTTACATATGACTTATATATAAGCCATGAATCTGAGACGCAGTCAGCTTCACCAAGCTGCTGCAAAATACTGCTTCGGTTGTCCAAAGTTCCCTCGGCAACCACGACTATGTCTTTTACTTCATCATACAGAGGAGTATCCCATTTAGAGACTTCATCCTCCACATTTAATATCTGTATCTCGGTACCAAATGCTGCATTGTCATGCACCAAATGCTTGTATCTGTCTATAAGGCAATGTGAATATCCTTTATGTATCCTGTCATTTATCTCATTGTTTACAGCATTACCGCTTAAATCAACTAATCCATAAATTGCAGACATTAAAATACCCTCCCTCTATATATTACATTTACATTCTGACGAAATAATGTTTAATATATCTTCTACTGTATCTTTGTCTTTTGGACGTTTAATACTGTATACTTCTATATGCTGAATAAGATTCAGACACTGTTTAAGATACTCCGGTGGCATCTTCCATTTATCAAAGGTAACTTCTTTTCGGAATATATTTCTTGTGAGTATCTGAAGCTTTTGAAGTCCTTCAAGCCTGGTATATGAGACACTGTCAGCTTCTGTCAGTGTTATTTCAAAGAGCTTTGAAAAATCAGCTCCCTCAGGCAGATACCCTTCTTTTAATCTTACTGCAAACTTGTCTCTGTCCTCATCTATATATATAAGGCTTTCAAGATCATATCCCATATTTATTGCCGCATCTCTGCAAAGCTTGAGCTGTGGATATGCCATATTAATATGTGCACCATTCTCTTTAATGGTGATTGAACATACATCATCTGCAATAAATTTCCAGCCATTCATCAACAGGTTATTTGTTATTGTAGATTTTCCGCAACCGCTTTCTCCTGTAACGATTATTCCTGTATTATTCCTGCAAACAGCGCCACCGTGAATTGCAATATTATTCCTGAGTATCATACACAGACCAAAGCCTGTACCAAGCAGAAACACCTTTACATCATTTTCGTTTGCATTGTCAAATAATCTTATATATATTTTTGAAGGATACACTAAATAGTCAGCAACATCTGCTACCCTGAAAATAAAGAAGTCACTTCCTTTATACATGAAGTTTCCTTCTATGTTACCATCTGTTATTATCTTCTGAATATCCTGTGGAATATCTCCAATCACAACACAGACATCATTTTGACACCTGTCAGTCTGTTTATAGGCCTCCGGTATTTCCAAATCCGATTCTACATTTAATCCGTAAATAGTATAGTTAAAACTCATCTTGCTTAACATTCCTTTCCAAACAAAATACATTCACTCGTACCTCGTGAACGTAACAATTATGCACATAACTCGGGTTTTCATTCTGAAAACGCCTCGCGGGATACTAACTACTTCAATAATCCAAATAAAACCGTATCAACATATTTTCCATGATAAAACTCGTTATCTCTAAGTACTCCTTCTACCGTACAGCCAACACTTCGCATAAGTGCCGCAGACGCTTTATTTCCCATGTTTACGCAACTGATCAGCTTATGCATACGAAGCTCTCCAAATGCATAACCCAAAACAAGCCTAAGTGCCTTAGACGCATAACCTCTGCCACGAAATTCCTTAAGCAGATAAATACTAAATGAAAATTTACCATTCTTTTTATCCAGACCACAAAGATTAATATTTCCTACATAATTGCCTTCAGAATCCAAAATAGCAAATTCTATCCTGTCATCTTCACCACCAAAATTTAAATGTGCATTTTCAAAATCACTGAGCTCATCATCAAGCTGTGGAAGCTTTACATCACTGTCAAAAAATACGCTTGCCTCTGTATCATACACTATTTCATGATTTTTGATATAGTCTTCTCTTGTCATTTCACGTAAGGTTATTCCGTCGTATTCCCAAAAATAAGGTCTTTCATCATACATTAAATCCAAGTTTGCAGTTTCTTTTTTGGGTATGGCTCCAAGTGAAGAATCCGGCACCATATGTCCATGATAAAGCTTGCGCTCATACCTTGATTCTTCTTTATTTTTGTTTATGTACTCATCACACAGTATACTATAATAACTTTCACCTATATATCTGCCATGTGTATAAAACATCTCACTTCTAAAAGCATCTAATGTAAATCCCAGACTTTCAGCGAAAGCCTCACCTTCAGTATTTCCTTCAATCACACAGCAGCCAACCTTGTGAAAACGCCGCTCACAAAATAAGTAATCTAACAATATTTCTGCCGCCCCACTTGCATAGTGTTGTCTTCGAAATTCGCGAAATATCGTAATTGTAAGCTGTACGTTTCCCATGCGCTCATTCATCCAGTCAGCAACCGCATATCCTACCATTTCCTGTTCGCTTTCGTTATCAAAGATTGAAAACCATAGTTCTTCTTTATCTTTCGTCGTTTCAATACCATATGCTATCATATCCTGTGCAAGACATCTTGTTGCAGGAAGACTGATGCAATGTTCAGCCTGCATTCGGGTCTTAGTATCATGTAGTACCTCAAAAATCGAATCTTCATCTGCTTCTGAGAGCAATCTCAATTCCACTAAATCATTTTTCCAAAAATATGACATATCATTAACCATGCCTTCCTTAATATTAAAAGTCTCTTTTGTATGGCATTTTTACTTTATAAAATTAGGGTATAAAAATACTCCCAGAATCTACCATATATGTCTTAGTAATCCATAATGTACTCTCGGAAGCTTTTTTAGATGGATTTCTGAGATAGATTTTTATGAAACAATGATATTTTCGCAGTGCGTACACGGTGTGTACGACGAGAAAATAGAAGCAGTTTCATGAAAATATAGCCAGAAAGGCATCTATTTAAAAGCTTCCGAGAGTACATCATACATAATAGATTCTGAGAGTATATATCAGTAACATATTTATACATTACTACATATTGCTCACTTCTACAATAATCTGTATGTCTTTTAATGAATCTTTTATATCAAGTTCTTCTGTTACATCCAGCATAGGAGCTCCGTCTATATCAAAATGCACCCTTCTTATGGCACTGCTTCTTGGAGCATCTACACCAAATCTCGCATGGTATGTATTCCACACTGTTCCTGATTCATCAATTACATAGGCATTATGGCCTGTGCCATACTCGCCTTTAACGCTTCTTGCGGTAAGAATCGGATAATTATTTTTTATCCATTCAGCAGGATTTAAAAGATTCTGTCCTTTCTTAATAGACAGATAGCTTACCACGTAGCTGACATCTACTGCGGCTGCTGAGAAAGTAATATAAAGCGTATCTCCATTTACAAGTGCAAACGGACCTTCCTCCACAAAGGTATGATTATTACCCCAGCCATAGTCAGGCTTTGATAATACCACAGGCTCTGAAGCAAGCATCCATGGCTTTTGTGGATTAAGCTTTGCTATATAAAGCCATGCACCGAGATCCTTGGGTAAAAACTGTCTCTGAGACCAGATTACATAGTGATCTCCCTCCCACTCAAAGCAGGTCATATCAAGTGTTATTTCCTTACCTTCTTCACACAATTGCGAGCCATCCATTCTGACAATGCGTTCAGGTCTTGACCAATCTTCTTTATTAACAGGATTTCCACCCTCTTTAAGCGTCATAAGTCTGCTTTCCTCAGCAAAAAATTCTCCTCTTGTGGCTGCATGGAATATATATAAACGTCCGCAAATTTCATGAAGCTCAGGTGCCCAGAGAAGTCCCTTTATATTATCATACATATCATTGTCGAGAATCAGGTGTTCCTTTGCTGTCGCAAGTCCTTCTATAGTTTCTGATTCCCTTATGTATAAAGAATTATTACCATCTGCATCATTTGTAGCAATAAAATAATATTTTCCATTCCAAAAAGCCACATCAGGATCAGCACGATTGACAGCTACAGGATTATCAAAATGCTTTTGTACTAAATTTGCATTAACTGTATATCTGCCTGTCTTTGAAAAATCAATACTTGCAGCATCTATATCAAGCTTTTTGGATACTATGGTACCATCAGAAAAAACAGTATCTACAAATTGATTCTCCAAATCTTCTTTTATATTGGCTTTTATCAGATTTGGAATCTTAACCTCTGTCATCTCAGGTGTCAAAAGCTTTTTCTTCAAGTATTCCATCTGAGAATCAGATATCTTAACCACCTGTGCAAATACAATTCCTTCAATCTCTGAAAAATCATAGCTTTGCGATTTCTGTTCTCTTTTTGCTTTTTCATTAAAATAAAACTTTATCTGATTCTCAAAAGCTATGTCCTTAACAGAGACAAGTCCTTTTTCTATATAATGAACAAAATCCTCTGTTTCTGCATATAAAAGCTGCTCCCTGCTTTGAGTATCATCTGCTCCATCACCCTCAATGCGAGTG
This sequence comes from Lachnospiraceae bacterium, assembly GCA_017424235.1. Taxonomy (GTDB): domain Bacteria; phylum Bacillota; class Clostridia; order Lachnospirales; family Lachnospiraceae; genus COE1. The sequence goes on from JAFPAQ010000124.1 coordinate 22,290, forward strand.
GCAAGAATCCCATAAATACCTGATTTAGTTTCAAAAACATATGGATCTTTCAGGCTTTTTGGATTTAGTGATCCGTCTTCATTTTCTGTCGCTTTAGCAAAGAAAACTCCTGAATTATGATTGAAAGCCTTAACAACATTATTATCATCCACATAAGCCAAATGTATACTATAAGCCAATCTTGGATCATAAATAATGTTATCAATTGCCTCTCTGGTGTAAATGATTAACTCCTTACTCATCACATCCTCCTTTTATTATTGTACTATCAGCACCCCTTAATACACAAAAGTTCCTCTGATGCTCTTAAAGATATTTTAGTATAGTATATATCATTAGGAAAATATTTTCACTGAACTTATTTTGTTATTTCTGAAAAAATTGCAACAGTCTCTCTTCTGGCTCCTACTTTTTCTGCAAGCTCGCTCTGCTTTAATCCGGCCTGTTCACGATACTCTTTTAATTTAGTTACTAATGCCATTAGGTCGCAATAAGGACGGGGCTTCTGTATCGTTGGAAAGCACGATACAGCAAGCCCCGTCCCTATTTCTACTATATTGGAAGCTCGATACAGCAAGAAC
>JAFPAQ010000125.1 GCA_017424235.1 Lachnospiraceae bacterium
AAATATAATATCCGCTTTGACATTATTTTCTTCTATGGCATTCATAACATTTCCCTAGCTGCCAACACTTCCGTCTTCTGTAGCTATATGAACATTTCCATATTCAGCAAGCTCCTGTGAAAGAAACAGTTCATTATTTCTGTAACCTACAACTATATCTATGCTTGCAGCATTGCCTGACTCTTTAATAGACTTTGCAAGCTGTAGCATAGGGGGAATACCTATTCCACCACCCATAAGGCACACCTTTTTGCCTGCTGCCCTATCCACAGGAAAACCATTTCCAAGAGTGCCAAGTATATCTATCTTGTGACCTGCCTTGTAATGCGAAAACTCATCAGTTCCCTTACCTGCTATTCTGTATACAATACGAAGTCTGTTATTTACCTTATCAGCTTCACAGATACTTATTGGACGCGGCAAAAGTGCTGATTTATCCTGTGTATATACACTGATAAACTGACCTGCCTTTGCCTGCTGTGCAAGCGAAGTATCAATCCACATATCATAAATTCCTGTTGCAATCTGCTGTTGCTTATAAACTACAGCCTTTTCTTTTCTCTTAGAATCTGTACTCATATCACTTGTTCCTTCCTGTAAGATTCAGTAACTGCTCACAATCACAAAATCTATTTAAACTCAATCTGTTTATTTTCTATATTTTCAGTTTTAATCACTATATATGGACAGGTGGGCATAGTCTTTACCTGCTCACCCTCCTGTCCTAAGAGAGTAGTATCCACGCAGATACTGTCCTCGCTCTCATACAATTCATCTACTGTAATACTGTATCCTCCGCTTTCCTGTTGTCCATAACCAACCGCAATATACAGTCCGTCACCATTGCAGAAGCTTATCTGATACGGCTCGACTCCCTTTTCCTCTATTACCTGTTTAAGAGCCTGCGGCTGCTCGTCAACACCTACCACAGTATATTCCAAATCACGAAGCTTATCTGAAACCTCTTTGCTGTTACATGCACATAACATTCCTGTCATTGCAATACATGCAAACAAAAAATATAAAATATTGTTTCTACGTACCGTACTTAGCTTATCTTCTATCCATCTCATATATTATCACTGTCCTTTTTACATATTAATATAGTGATAACTTATGAAAGAAAAATCCTATTTATTACTAAAAACCAATAAGTCCTGAAAAAGCTCCTGCGATAATGGCAACCAGCAAAAGCACTAATGCCCCAACAGCTATTCTTACAATATAATTAGGCTTATTAGTATTCTCACTGTTATTTACTGACACTGTATCTTTATTCTGCTTTGGAGCTGTATTGCACTGCACCTGCTGACTGTTAACAGTTTTTTCCTCTTTGTTCATATTTTTTCTATAAGTATTCTCTTTCTTTTTACCATTATCCGGTTTATTACCATTTGCTTTGGAATTGTTTTTTTCTAAAGCCTTTTCATTATTATTATTTTCTTTATCGTATTTGATTTTATTATTATCTTTACCGGCATTATTATTAGTACGTTTTCTATTTCTGCGATATTTTGCTTTGTTTTCCTTTCTACACTCTTTACAGCGCTTAGGCAGTTCAAGATTTTTTCCCTCCATGAACTTTATTTCCTCGTCTGTAATCACAAATTCCTTTCCACACTGCTTACACGTTCTGTTTTCCATTAATCCAAATTTTTTCCTCTCTTTTGTTTACCATTTTTAGATTTTATTTCAAAAATTTTTTAATTCTGTTTTATTATACCATTTTTAAATTCTTTGTAAAACAAAATATTGGAAATAGCCTATGTATTTAAAAAAAAACTTGTAAATTACTTCTGTACATGGTAGTGTACTCCTAAGTGGTATTCTTAGAGGCAGAAGTATTTTTCGTATTGTCTCTTATTATAGAAACTGCATCGTCTTTGGTAAGTGACTCGCTTCGTTACAAGTATACTGTTAATACATATTAATACATATTTGATATGAGGTGATTGCATGAATATCGGCTTTATAGGTGCCGGAAGGGCTGGCTGCAGCCTTGGAAAATACATTTCCGAATTTTGTATAAAAAATCCTGTTTTTGCAGAGAATACAAATATTACCGGCTATTACAGTTCAAAACCAGAAGATGCACAGTGGGCGGCCGATTTTACCAACTCAGCCTGCTTTGCAGATTTAAATGCTGTCGTTACAGCAAGTGATACTATTGTCATATCGACTCCTGATGGTGCGGTAATGAAGGTATGGGATTCACTAATAGACTTTGATTTAAGGGGCAAGATTATTTGCCATTTAAGCGGCTCCTTATCATCCGATGTTTTTTCTATAAATGAAGTGAAAGGATTTTATCCTGTTTCAGTTCATCCATTGTTTGCTTTCAGCAATAAGGATTCCATATATAAACAACTTAACAAAGCAGGATTTACTCTTGAGGGGCATGAGTATGCTGTAAATGCCTGGAAAAACCTTCTCTCACAGCTTGGAAACAAGGTTGTGGAAATCGATGGCAGCGTAAAAGCAAAATACCATGCTGCAGCAAGTATTCTAAGTAATCATGTACTGGCTGTGCTTGCCACCGGCTATGAATTACTGGAGGAATGTGGATTTTCAAGCGAAGAAGCAAGAAGCTTTACTAAGGGACTTGTCAGTGACAATATTGCAAATGCAATAGAAAAAGGCTGTGTAGAATCACTTACAGGCCCAATTGAGAGAAATGATATTGCTACTGTTAATAAACATCTTTCAGTACTTAGCAAAGCTCAAAAGGAAGTTTATCATGCATGCGGCAACAAGCTTCTCCAAATATCTGCACAAAAAAATCCCAAACGTGATTATTCACAAATCTGTGAACTCTTGAAATGAAAGGAACTAAACCATGAAAAACACCGTATTAACATTTAAAAAAGCAAAAGAAGATGGAATAAAGCTCTCAATGCTCACTGCTTATGATTACTCTACAGCAAAGCTTATTGATGAAGCAGGAGTAAATTCAATCCTTGTTGGTGATTCACTTGGAAATGTAATGCTTGGTTACGAGGATACTATCTCAGTAACCATGGAAGACATGATACATCATGCTGCTGCGGTTGCAAGAGGCGCAAAAAATGCTCTTGTAGTTGTAGATATGCCTTTTATGAGCTATCAGACTTCTGTATATGACGCTGTTGTAAATGCCGGCCGTCTTATGAAGGAGGGACGTGCAGGTGCAGTAAAGCTTGAAGGCGGTATTGAAGTATGCGAACAGATACGCGCAATCGTAAACGCAGGTATACCTGTATGTGCACATCTTGGACTCACACCACAATCAATAAATGCTTTTGGCGGATTCAAGGTACAGGGAAAAACAGAGGCGGCTGCCAAAAAACTTCTCTCTGACGCAAAGGCTGTTCAGGAGGCCGGAGCCTTCGCAGTAGTACTTGAGGCTGTTCCTGCAAAGCTTGCAGAGCTCATAACAAAAGAGCTTGATATCCCGACAATCGGAATAGGCGCAGGTAATCAGTGTGATGGTCAGGTACTTGTTTATCAGGATATGCTCGGAATGTTTTGTGATTTCACACCCAAATTTGTTCGCCGTTTTGCAGATATAGGCTCAATTATGAAGTCTGCTTTTGCAGAGTATGACAAATGTGTAAAGGATGGCTCTTTCCCTGAAAAATGCCATGAATACACAGTAAATGATGACGTTTTAAGTAAATTGTATTAAGATAGGAAAGGAATATATATCATGGAAATCTTAACAACTATAAAAGAAACCAGAGACAAAGTAAAGGAATGGAAAGCACAGGGACTTAAGGTTGCTTTGGTACCTACAATGGGATACCTTCACGAAGGACACAGAAGCCTTATTGACCGCGCTCACAAAGAAAATGACAAGGTTGTAGTAAGCATATTTGTAAATCCAATGCAGTTTGGTCCTAATGAAGACCTCGATGCATATCCAAGAGATTTAGACAGAGATGCAGCTATCTGTGAGGCAGGCGGAGTTGATATCATCTTCCATCCTTCAGTAGAAGAAATGTATGGTCCTGATTTCCAAAGTTACGCTGATATGCATGTGCTTCCTGAAAAGCTTTGTGGCGCAAGCAGACCGGTACACTTCAGAGGTGTTCAGACAGTTGTAAGCAAGCTTTTCCACATAATTCCTGCTCAGAGAGCTTACTTCGGACAGAAGGATGCACAGCAGCTTGCAATCATTCGCAGAATGGTAATTGATATGGACTTTGATATTGAAATCATCGGATGCCCTATCATTCGTGAAGATGACGGACTTGCAAAGAGTTCCCGCAATACATATCTTTCAGAAGAAGAGAGAAAACAGGCTGTTATTCTTAACCAGTCTCTCAACAAAGGTATGGAAGCCATTGAAGCAGGCGAAAAGGATGCTGCAAAGATTAAACAGATCATTACAGATAATCTCAACACATGCCCACTTGCAAAAATTGACTATGTTGAGGTCGTAAGCTTTGATACAATACAGCCAATCGAGAAGGTTGAGGGTGCTGTACTTATTGCAATTGCAGTATATATTGGAACAACACGTCTTATCGATAACCGTATAATCCTGTAGTTATAGATAGAAAGGAAAAAACGATGTTAGTAAATATGTTAAAAGGCAAAATCCACCGTGCTATAGTAAAACAGGCAGAACTTAATTATGTCGGAAGCATTACTGTAGACCCTGAGCTTATGGAGGCTGCCGGCATACTCGAATATGAATATGTACAGATTGTGGATATAGAAAACGGCAACCGCTTCGAGACCTATACTATATGCGGAGAACGCGGAAGTGGCATGATATGTCTTAACGGTGCTGCTGCAAGACAGGTTGCTGTCGGTGATCATGTTATAATCATGTGCTATGCACAGATGACACCGGAAGAAGCTGCAACACATAAACCAAGTGTTGTTTTTGTGGATGATGATAACAGGATACGTCAGATATCATCCTATGAAAAATACGGAGTGCTTAGTCCTAAATATTAATGTAAAAAAATGGATTGTTGCTTTTGCAACAATCCATTTTTTTATTATCTTTTAGAATAGAATATATCTCCTAACATCAAATCCTTTTTGAAGTTTCTGATAGTTGTATCCTTATCAATAAATACAGCCTCAATACCCATAGCTGCTGCCCAGTCACCCATCTGCTCGGCTGTCAGGTCATATGAGAATGCTGTATGATGAGCACCACCTGCAAGCAACCATGCTTCTGTTCCTGTATAGAAATCAGGCTGTGGTGTCCAGAAGTTAATAGCTGTAGGAAGCTTTGGAAGTGGCTTCTCAACTTTCTTACAGTCAACATCCTGAATAATCAGGCGGAATCTGTTGCCAAGGTCAATAAGTGATGTTGCAACACCTTTTCCTTCTTTTGACTGGAATACAAGACGTGCCGGATCTTCTCTGTTGCCCATTGAAAGAGGCTGACACTTAATCTCAATTGGTCCTTCTGAAATAGATGGACAGATTTCAAGCATGTGTGCCTGTATGATTCCTTCTTTTCCTTTTACAAGATTATATGTATAATCCTCAAGCATAGAAGTACCCTTTGCATCCTTCATGCCATTTGTCATAACCTTCATCAGACGAACCATTGCCGCAACCTTCCAGTCACCTTCTGCACCAAAACCGTAGCCTTTTTCCATAAGTCTCTGGATAGCCAGTCCCGGAAGCTGCTGTAATGCTCCAAGATCACCAAAGTGTGTAACTATTGCCTGATAATTCTTTTCCTCTAAGAAACGCTCAAATCCAAGCTCAATCTGTGCCTGTACAGCAACATGCTTTTTAAATTCTTCAGGATCTCTTCCTTCGAGATTGATCTGATATTTATCATAATATTCATCAACCAATGCATTTGTATCAGCCGCTGACACTGCTGCAACTGACTCAGCAATCTCATTAACAGGATATGCATCTATCTCCCAGCCAAACTTAAGCTGTGCTTCTACCTTATCACCTTCAGTAACTGCAACATTTCTCATATTGTCAGCGATACGCATAACTCTGATATGGCTTGATTCAACTATACCAACTGCTGTACGCATCCAGCTTCCAATCTTTTTCTGAACCTCTGCGTCCTTCCAATATCCTACAATAGTCTTTCTCTCAATTCCCATTCTTGTAAGGATATGTGCATACTCTCTGTCACCATGAGCAGCCTGATTTTCGTTCATAAAATCCATATCCATTGTCTCATAAGGAATTTCTTCATTGTACTGTGTATGGAAGTGAAGCAAAGGCTTTCTTAATTCCTTCAGACCAATGATCCATGATTTTGCCGGTGAAAATGTGTGACACCAGGTGATAATACCTGCACAGGTATCATCATTGTTTGCTTCATTGAATGTCTTACGGATAAGTTCATTTGTAAGCAATGTAGGATGCCACTCAACCTCATATGGAAGAAGTCCTGACGCATTTAACTTATCAACCATTTCCTTTGTATGAGCTGCAACATTTGCTAAAACAGCATCTCCATACAAATCCTGTGAACCTGCACAAAACCAAAACTTATAATTTTTTACTGCTAACATTAACGTAACCCTCCTTGTTTTTTTCCAAAAATAATTTTACTGCTCTTTTATTGTTATTCATATGAGAATACGGGTCTTGAATTTTCATCCCACTTTATCTTCATCAGCATTGCATGCCTGTTAGGATTATAAAGTGGATTCCCTTCTATTTTTTCTTCTGTCCTTGCATGATATACCATTACATCATTACCCTGCTCATCCTTTGTAAACGAATTGTGTCCGGGACCATAAATCTGTTTACTTGCATCGGTTTTAAGTACAGGATATCTTTCCTTCTTCCAAGATAAAGGATCCAAAAGATCTGAATCTTCATCTGCGGTGAGCATTCCTACACAATATGCAGCACCTGTCTCACTTGCAGAATATGTAACAAAAATCTTACCATCCTTTTTCAAAACACCAGGTCCTTCACATACCCAAAAACCAACACGCTCCCAGTCATAGTCCGGTGTTACAAGCAATACCTGAACTGTTGCGAGTTTATTCGGGGTCTCAAGCTCAGCAATATACAGATTTGAAATCTGTTTGCCTACACCAACCTTCTCAGCCCATATATAATATAATTTTCCTTTATTTTCAAAAACTGTAGCATCAAGCGAAAATGCACGGAACGAAAATTCATCGTCATCGGCACAGTTCATCTTTCCAAGCTCTTCCCATTTGCCATTAACCGGATCAGCATCCGCACAGTGAAGCACATATGGACGTATATTCCATACATCATCCACATCACCTCCGGCATAATAGATATACCACTCACCATTCAGATAATGAAGTTCGGGAGCCCAAATATGAACACTCATAGGTCCTTTATCATGCTTATGCCATATTTCTGTCTCATCAGCTTTTGCAAGATCCTCCAGAGTATTGGATTTTCTTAAAACAATTCCATCATAAGCCGGAACTGATGCTGTAAAATAATAGGTTCCATCTATATGACGATATACATACGGATCTGCTCTTTGTAATATCCAGGGCTTATTATATATCTGTTCATTTACACTATTTTCCATATTCGAAACCATGCCTTTCATATTTTTATTTTAAACATATATTAATTTTTTTGATTTTTCCAAAATAAAAATTTTAAAAAAATAAAATCACCACTTCTTTTTAGGACATCTGCTGTGCTTGACTGCTGCCCTGAATTCCACATAGCATCCACAAGCCTGACATGTAGCTTCCAAAAGTAAATCACACTGTCTGCATATATTAAGTCTCTTTTCATAAACTGAAGGGGGAGTCTTTTCATTTTCACTTATTACAGATAAATATTTATTTAAATCAATCTGTTCATTAGGCGCTTTGTCACGCAAAAGACATTTTTTGCATATTCTTTTATTTTCCATATTTGTGACCTTGCCTTTCACACTGTTTATTTTAGACCCGGCAGGTGTAAATAATTCTGTTTCACACCTGCCATAAAAAATCACGGATATAACCTGTGTTCAAAAGATGAATTTTAATAGATGAATTTTTACTGATTTGCAGGCATCTGAGAATAAGCAATCTGTACCTTTATATCCTGATTATAATTACCAAAGCCCGTTCCATATAGGGTAAATCCTCCAACATGCTCTGAAGCATCCTCTACTGCAAACTCAAATCTCAATGTGCTTTTATAGTCAAGCTTAAGCTGTTTTACATTTACATCTGAAATTTTAAGTCCGTCAATAAAGGTTCCCTTTTTATTTATTGCAAGCATTTTTAACAGACCATACTGATTCCAGTTTTCAAACCACCAGTCCGGTGTAAAAATACCTCTTACATCACCAAAGTCACCCGGACTTGTCCATGTGCCAATATTTACTCCATTCAGCCTGAAGGTTATATCTGATGGCCAGTTATTAAAGACTCCTGGAGCTTCCGATGCAATTTCAAAGGATAATGTTAACTGGTCAATCTGCGTATTGGATGGCAACAGATTAGGAATAAGATACTCTATACTGCCTTTTCCAAACCATAATATGCCTGCATTTATTCTGTCAGGATGAGCAAAATATCTTGGATCATCTACCTCTCCAATCAGTGCCTTTGTTGTAGAAATACCACATGTGGGGAATACATTATAATTTGCAAAATGTCCAATAGGTATTTCTTCTGTAAAAATCTGATCCTGTTTGTCATCACCATCACCATCAATATCAACAAGTATCTGATCAACATTGACACTGCACATTTTCTGGTTTCCATGTGCACTGTGCACTGTATCTGTCTTGATAAGTCCTGTCTCCTCCAGCATCTTTACATGACTGGTAAGAGCACCATTACTTATCCCCAGACTCTGTGCAATTTCATTCATACTCATCTTTTCATTATCAATCAAAAGTCTTAGTATACTTATTCTTATATTAGAGCCCAGAGCTTTGAACAGCTCTGCTCCATCTTCAATTCTTTTGATATGCAGCATATTTATCCCTCTTTCTGTTTGTGTACTCTCGAAATCTTTTAAACAGATGCCTTTCCGGCTATATTTTCATCTTTATGTAGTTATAATATCAAAGCATTTTAAATATTTCAATATTTTTTTAGTATTTTCAAAACAACATATACATATTTGTTCATTTTTTATAATTATAACACATAAACTATGTAAATATAACCTAATTATATTGATATATTCCGGACATATTTTAGTTTTTTCCAAAACAATATATTTACATATTCATTTGTTTAGAGGGGCATAATAATTAAATAATAAACAAATTTTATATCAAACTGTATGATCTCGTCCTTTTGCGGTATGTAGTAGGAGAACAACCTTTCATTGATACAAATTTATTTACGAAATAGTCAGAATCATTATATCCCACAGTTTCTGCAATCTCATATACCATATAATCAGTTTCTATCAAAAGCTCTGAAGCCTTATCAATTCTGCATTTATTAAGATATTCCCTGAATGATATTCCATAAGTTTTTCTAAAAATCTGACCAAGATATGCACTGTTTACATAGAATTTACGGCTCATCTCTTTAAGAGAAATATTTTTGCTGTAATTTGTTTTAACATAATTTTCCATCTGAACTACAACTTTTTGAGAATTATTTGTTCTTAATCTACAAAGATAATCAGCAAAATCTATAACAGTTTTTTCAAAAAGCTCTCTTTTGATATTTTTACGTTCATCACTCATTGAATTTCTACAAATTCTCTGAATAATCTCGTACTGATTAACTGAATCATCCTGCTCCGTTGCCATATATGCAAGTCTCATCAATAAATAATCCATATTCATACGAATAAATTCATCATCCATATTTTTTTCAAACAATTCAGCATAGATCTGCCCTACAGAGTCATGTATCTTTATTTCATTATTTTCAATTACCCCCTCTATAAGATAATCAACAGCATTCTTTGATACCATTATAGAATTCATTTTACTCCGCCTTTCTTTACCTTCATAAAAATGTATGGAAATAGTATTTTCCTCTAAAAACACCTGCTACGGTCATCAGATTTAAATATTTTAATTTGATTTTTCTAAATTATTTTACATTTTTCCAAAATATATGTATGATATTATCACACAATCACATTTACTGCAATCCTTTTTTGTTTATTTTGAATGGTTTATATTAACGCTGTTGCCTTTTACTACAACATAAAAAAATCGGATGCAAAAGCAAAATGCTTTGCGCATCCGATTCCAATTAAATGGTTTACACTATCACAATTTTCTATAACAAAAAAATTTTTTATACAAGTCTCTCAACTATAAATACTGCTATACTCGCACATACTGCAACCGTCATAAGCCCCTTATCCCACAGTGCCAGCAAAACTGCAACCAGCACTGCAACAGCCGCACTTGCAACACTCTGGGTTTCATACATCACAGCAGGAAAAGTCATTGCCATAAGACATGCATATGGCACATAATACAAAAATGACTTCACAAATGTATTTGTTATCTTTTTTCTAAATATAGTCAGTGGAATCATCCTTATCAGATATGTCACTGCCGCCATTGTAAAAATATATATGTACACCATTTTATTTTACTTTCCTCATCTACTAATTGAAAACCTTATCTTTTGCATTTTCATCTTTCATTTTTAATGCGTCTTCATCACTTTCCTTTACAGGAAATACGACAGCTCCAACTGCCGATGCAACTACTGTTGAAATGATTATGGAAACACCTGAAGATATTTGCTTAAAAGCTGGAACATAATAAAATGCACAGCTCAATGCAACTGCCATACATACTACAAATAAAACTGAACGTTCCTTTTTCACCACAGGAACAACTATTGCAATGAACATTCCATATAGTGCTACACTCATAGCGCGGCTTACAGAGTCAGGCATAAGCTCACATGCCACTCCACCAAGCACTGTTCCTGCTACCCAGCCCGCAATCGGGAGCGACTGCAATCCCAGCATATATTTAAAGGTAACATTTTTTTGATGCGACATGGCAACTGCAAAAATCTCATCAGTATTTGCAAACGCAATGACAAATCTCTGCCACAGCTTTACACTGTCATCGAGCTTCTGTGACAGCGAAAGACTCATAAGTGCATATCTTAAATTTATTATGAACTGGGTTATGACTATCTCAATAAGAGCTCCACCAGCCGCTATTATCCCCAGTCCTGCAAACTGTCCCGCACTGGTAACATTAGTCGCACTCATAAGTGCTCCCTGAAAAATACTAAGTCCACATTTAAGCACCATAATTCCAAGACTGAAGCTTACTGAAAGATAACCAAGTGCTATTGGAATGCCATCCTTTAATCCCGACAAAAATTCTGATTTATTTTCTCTATTTCTATTCATAGTTTATCCTTTTTCATCTCAATGTTTGTGCCAAAAGTCCTTAACCATGATACTATTATAAAATCAAAAAATCAACTGTCACTATACAATTTTTCGCAATAGGTCGCAATAAGGACGGGGCTTCTGTATCGCCTAAAGCACGATACAGCAAGCCCCGTCCCTATTTCTACTATATATAAATTTTGGTATATTTTAAGCTTAACTAAACGTTATTGGGAGCTATATTAATACAAATTATGCATCAAGCTCACGCATAAGGTTTATCATCTCAATCGCACCTGTAGCACAGTCAAATCCTTTGTTTCCAGCCTTTGTACCTGCTCTTTCGATTGCCTGCTCAATATTTTCTGTTGTAAGTACACCAAACATTACAGGTATATCATTTTGAAGTGAAACAGTTGCTATTCCCTTTGATACTTCACTACATACGTAATCATAATGAGTAGTTGTACCTCTTATAACTGCTCCAAGACAGATAATAGCATCATATTTTCCACTCTTAGCCATTTTTGAAGCAATAAGTTGTATTTCAAATGCACCTGGAACCCATGCTGTCTCAATATTATCATCAGCCACATCATGACGCTTTAATGCATCAAGTGCACCGCCTAAAAGCTTTGATGTGATAAATTCATTAAATCTCGCACATACGATTCCAATCTTGATATCTTTGTTAGTTGCTACATAATTTCCTTCATAAGTTTTCATTTTATCATTCTCCTTTTTAATAACTTTTGATATTTTTAAAATAATTTATTCTAAGTTGAGATAATGTCCCATCTTATTTTTCTTGGTAAGCATATAGAAGGCATCAAACTTATTAGTTGGCACTTCTATCTGAACTCTCTGGGTTATCTCCATTCCAAAATCTTCAAGCTGATATACCTTATCAGGATTATTTGTAAGAAGCTTAAGAGTTTTTACCCCAAGGTCTCTAAGTATCTGCGCTCCAATATAGTATTCTCTCATATCTTCGCCAAATCCAAGTGCAAGGTTCGCTTCAACAGTATCCATACCCTGACTTTGAAGTTCATATGCTTTAAGCTTATTTAAGAGACCTATTCCTCTTCCTTCCTGACGCATATAGAGAAGAATTCCTCTTCCTTCTTTCTCTATCATTTCCATGGCTTTTGCAAGCTGCTCACCACAGTCACATCTTGAAGAGTGGAACACATCGCCTGTAAGACACTCTGAATGAACTCTGCAAAGTACATCTTTACCATCACCAATATCACCCTTTACAAGTGCTACATGATGCTCTCCATTAAGAAGATTTTTGTAACCATAAGCTCTGAACTCGCCGAATGAAGTAGGAAGCATAGGACTTGCCACACACTCTACAAGTTTGTCATATTTTTTTCTATATTCCTGCAATGCCTTGATAGTTATAAATTTCATATTCCATTTTTGGGCAAGCTCTATAAGAGCAGGTGTGCGTAGCATGTGACCGTCATCACCCATTATCTCACAGCAAAGACCACATTCATCAAGCCCTGCAAGTCTCATAAGATCAACTGTGGCCTCTGTATGACCATTTCTCTCAAGTACTCCATTAGGCTTTGAAAGAAGTGGAAACATATGCCCTGGTCTTCTGAAATCCTCCGGCTTTGAAAGCGGATCTACCATCTTGCGGGCTGTAAGTCCTCTTTCAGCTGCCGATATACCTGTTGTCGTATCAATATGATCTACAGAAACAGTAAATGCAGTTTCATGATTATCTGTATTTCGGCTTACCATCTGTGGCAGCTGCAGCCTTTCACATATAGAAGCTCCTACCGGCATACATATAAGACCTTTACCATGGGTAGCCATAAAGTTTACATTTTCAGTTGTTGCAAACTCAGCTGCACATATAAAATCGCCTTCATTTTCTCTGTCCTCATCATCCGTAACAAGGATAATCTCTCCTTTTCTAAGTGCCTCAAGCGCCTCCGGTATTGTATTATACTCAAACATGTCTTAATCCCTTCCTCTCTATGTTCTATATATAACCGTTTCTGAGCAAAAATTCTTTATCGATATTTCCGGATTTTTTGGGTGATATCGTTATTAATTTTTCCACATATTTTCCTATCAAATCATTTTCAAGATTGACTATATCACCAACTCTCTTTTCCCCAAGTGTAGTTTCCTTTATCGTGTGTGGAATTATCGATACAGAAAAGTCTTTGTCCGTCACCTTAGCTACTGTCAGGCTTATTCCATCAATCGCTATCGAACCTTTTTCAATAATGTATCGCATAATATTTTCAGGTGCGGCTATTGTATACCAGACTGCATTATCATCTTTCTTTATTGAGGTAATACTTCCTGTTCCATCAATATGACCCGAAACAATATGTCCGCCAAATCTTCCTTCAGCACTCATGGCTCGCTCAAGATTCACATGCGAACCCGGTTTTAATTTTCCAAGTGAAGAACGGTTCATGGTCTCATGCATAACATCTGCTTTGTAATAATCCGAACCCTTTTCCGTAACAGTAAGACACACGCCATTTGTTGAAACACTGTCACCGAGCTTCAAATCTGACATTATAGTTTTTGCTTTTATGGTAAGTACCATTGAATCTCTTCCTCTTGCCATAGCACTAACCTCTCCCAGCTCTTCAACTATTCCTGTGAACACCTGACTGACACCTCACTCTCTATTAATATATCAAAACTGTTGTTATTATAGATAACAGGTTGTTTCTTATCATTGTTATTTATCTCACACAATGTATTACATGCGTTATCATCGCCAAGAATAGTTACACGTGTGTTTTTTAATTCAATACAATCACACACCTCATCTATTCCAATCCCACCAACAGGTGATTTAGCATTTTCACCACCAAAAATTTTTGGTGCTATATACGCCTGTACTGCATTTACAATCCCTGCTTTAAGTGCTGAGAAATTAAGTGTTCCACCACCTTCAAGAAGCACTCCGTCTATTCCCATCTCACCCAGCTTCAACATAAGCTCACACAAATCAATATGTCCATCCTTTTGAGATACAGTTGTTATTTTACATCCATTATTTTTATATGCTGCCAACTGACCATCGTCTGAAACAGCAGTTGCTATTATTGTATCTATTTCATTTGCTGTCTTTACTACATTTGAATCCAATGGAGTACGCAAATTTGTATCACATATTATTCGTATTGGATTTCTGACATTTCCTTCTTCTTTATCAAGCCTGCAATTTAGCATTGGATCATCTGTCAGCACTGTCCCTACTCCAACCATTATTGCCTTATACCGGTTGCGGTCTTCATGGACTCTCTTTCTTGAGATATCACCCGTTATCCATTTGGATTTTCCTGTTGCAGTAGCAATCTTGCCATCCATTGTCATTGCATATTTCATCACTACATATGGAGTCTTATTTTTTATATAATGAAAGAATACCTTATTGATACTGTCACATTCCTCTTTCATAAATTCTGTGACAACCTCTATACCTGCAGCTTTTAGCATCTGTACACCCTTACCTGCCACAAGAGGATTCGGATCGTTTGAGCCTATAACAACCTTACTTATCTTATTCTCTATAATAGCCTCTGTGCATGGTGGAGTCTTTCCATAATGACAGCAGGGTTCAAGTGTAACATATATCGTTGCACCTTCAGGACTTTCGCCACGCTCCTTAATACAATTCTTAATGGCGTTTCTCTCTGCATGAAGTCCACCATAATATTCATGCCAGCCCTCTCCAATTATCTGTCCATTTTTTACAATTACGGCTCCTACGAGCGGATTTGGGTTTACTGCTCCTGTTCCCTTCAAAGCAAGCGATATTGCCCGCTCCATATACTTTCTTTCTTCCATATTAATCTCCATTTCTGAGCAATTTATTGCGAAGAGGCGACGAGAATTTCAGATTCTCGTCTGCCATCATGCTTTCTTTAAAGTTCTATGTAATTAACTAAAAAAAGTCCCTGAATCAACACAATCTTTGTTAATTCAGGGACTTCAAATCAAAATACAAGTCTAAAGCAATAACCTTTAAACACTTACTATTTTATCTGATTATACAGTAAATATCTTTATCAAACCATCTTCTCTCATCCAGACTATACTGTCGGCTTTGGAATCTCACCAAATCATGCCTTGCGGCTCGTGGGCTATACCACCGGTAGGGAATCACACCCTGCCCTGAAGAATAATTATATTCAATTACCTTATACTTATGCATTATAAAATAGTATCATATAAATTGCAAGAAATTTCTACTAATCATTATTCCTTAACGCCACCAATTGTAAGTCCTGCTACGAAATATCTCTGTAAGAATGGATAAATACAAACAATAGGAAGCATTGTCGCTATTGTAGCTGCTGCTCTGATTGATACAGGAGTAATAGCCTCTGATGCTGCATTCTTCATGGAATCAGCACTACCACTCTGCTGCATTACTGATGAAAGGAGCTTCATAAGCTCATACTGTAATGTAGTATATTCAGGCTTCATTCTGTTGTAAAGCATTGCATCAAACCATGAGTTCCACTGTCCTACAGCTACAAATAATGCCACTGTAGCATAAACGGGTTTACAAAGTGGTGAGATAATCTTTGCGAATACAGTAAAGTATCCTGCACCGTCAAGCTGTGCTGACTCTTCAAGAGAATCAGGTAAACCAAGCATATATGTACGCATAACCAGCATATTGAATGCACTTACTGTACCCGGGATTACATATACCCAGAATGTACCTGTAAGGTGTAATGCCTTATATACAAGGAATATAGGAATCATACCACCATTTACATACATAGTGATTACCCAGAATAATGACAGCTGTGATTTAAACAAAAATCTCTTTCTGCTTACTATAAATGCAAGAAGTGCATTAGTCACAAGTGCAAGGAGAGTACCGATTATTGTACGAAGTACTGTAATGTAAGCACCTGTCATAATATTCTGCTTATGAAGAACCGTCTCATAGTTCTTCAATGTAAACTTACGTGGCCACAAATAAATTCCACCGCGAACTGTGTCAATACCATCATTAAAAGAAATAGCAAGTGTATTTAACACAGGATAAAGAGTAATGATAACAAATGCTACCATAAATATAGTATTGCAGACTACGAAAATCTTATCTGCCAATGATGTTTTCTTTTTACTCATAACGTATTATACCTTCCTTCAATCAACTTTAGAACAGACGCTCCTCGCCAGCTCTCTTTGCCAGCTCATTAGCAATAACAATAAGAGCAATACTTATAACACTCTTGAAAATACCTGCCGCAGTACCAAGAGAATAGTCATTCTGACTGATACCCCATTTTAATACATAGATATCAATTGTCTGTGACACATTCTGTACAAGTCCGTTTCCTAAGAGATAAGGAACTTCAAATCCAACATTTAATACGTTTCCAAGGTTCATAAGCAATAAGATCATAATAGTTGGCTTAATACCCGGAAGAGTTATATTTTTAATTTTCTGCCAACGTCCTGCTCCATCAATAGAAGCTGCTTCGTAAAGACAAGGATCAATAGATGTAATTGCTGCTAAATAAATAATGGCATTCCATCCTGTTTCCTTCCATAAGTTAGAGAATGCAACGATTCCCCAGAAATATTTCTGGTCGGCAAAAAATGTGATTTCACTACTAATAAGATGAAGCTTCATCAACACTTCATTAACAATACCTGATGTAGATAATGCATCATGTACAATACCTGTAACGATAATCCATGATAAGAAATGTGGCAGATATGAAATAGTCTGCACTGACTTTTTCCACCACTGACATTTGATTTCATTCAAAAGAATAGCAAATACAATTGCAAGAATAAAACTTGTTACCAGATTGAGTACACCCATACATAATGTATTGCGCATTACTTTAAGGAATGTAGCATCTGTAAACAAAAACTTAAATTTAGCAAGTCCCACAAATGTAGAACCTAATAATCCGTCCTTTGGCTTATAATTCTGAAAAGCCATCAACCAGCCACCAAGTGGCATATAATAGAATAAAAATCCATAAATAACAAACAATGCTGAACTAATTAGAAGAAACTTCTGGCGCTTAACTTCTTTCCATGTAAGTTGTACTTTAGCTTCTTTTACTTTCTTAGCCATAATATAACCCGTGCCCTTTCCAATCCTGCCTTTTTTTCACCCGGCATTTAATTTTCACTTATTGTAACTACTCCATATCTTCATAGTTACCTATAAAAATCCATGCAAAACTGCAACTTCCCATCACATAAGAAATATATAAGGGGGCAGTCACTTTTTTCGTTGCTGCCCCCTACAATGTTATAAACTATTTCAGATTTCTTTTAATCTTATTATTTTGCTAAAGCAGCTCTTCTATCAAGCTCAACCTGCATTTCATCAAGGAAGCTCTGAGGATCACATCCTTCGTATGCTTTCATATACTGATCCCATACTGCATCAAAATCTTCACCCATAACAACCTTAGGAAGCCATTCATGCTTAACCTCGCCCATCTTTGTCCAAGCTACACCACCAGGTGTTTCTGTAGTCATATTGTTAGAGAATGAATACATAGGGAACCAGATACCCATTTCAACTTCTTTTGAACCGATCATATCAACATAGTTCTCTGCACCATAAGCCTTGAATGTATTTACAAGTGGCTCAGCAAGTCCGTTAAAGAACTCTGATGTCTGCTGTGTTGGCTGCATTGCGTTCTTTCCATCCTTACTTGTTCCAAGCCACTGTGGGAAGTATGTATATCCACACATATGATTAGCCTTGTAATCTGTATCAGCACACTGTTTTCTCATCTCATCTGTTCTGTAGTACATTCCGTCATCATCTACAAGATAGTCAACACCTTCTACACCCCAGAATCTAAGATCATGGATTTCCTGCTCAAGCATATCGCTTAAGAATTTAGCAGCCTTGTCCGGATCCTTGCAGCTTGTAGTAATCGCAATACCACTTGACTCGTTTAATGTATCTGCATATGTATGCCACTGGTTATCCATGCCTTCTTCTATTGTAAGTCCAAGTGGAACATAGTTGCAACCCTTCACATCTAAGCCCTGTGACTTAAATACATCATTTACAGTGTATGCGAAATCCCACCACTGGTCACACATACCAAGTACACGACCTGTAGAAAGCTTTGAAATATACTCATCATAAATCTGAGTAGCAAACTCAGGGTCAATCATACCCTTCTGATACTCTTCATTTAATTTCTTAAAATATTTCTTTGTTGTCTCTGTTGTGTTGTAGTCAACTATCTTCATATTATCAACATCAACGATAACTGAACCATCGTTTGGATATCCGTCTAAGAACTGACCTGCGTTCTCAATACAGAAATATCTCCAGTCATCACAGAGCATTGTGTAAGGAATATATGTTGTGCCGTCCTCCATTGCAGGATTTGCAGCTACATAATCCTCCAATACCTTGAAATACTGGTCAAGAGTCTTGATTTCAGGATATCCTGCCCACTCAAGAACCTTACACTGAATCCAGAAAGCTTCATCATTATGTGTTGTAGTTCTGTCCTCACCATAATGATTCTGGAATACGTTAATCCAGTAAATATGTCCATCGTCCTGTCTGAATTTTTCCCATTCCTCATCTGAGTACATTTCCTTAATGTTAGGGTATTTCTCTATATAATCATCTAATGGAATTAAAGCACCTGCTTCATACATCTGTGTAGAACCATTACCTGCATCAATAAAGTCAGGATATTCGCCACCGGCAATAATTGTACCAACTGCTTCTTCTGTTGTCTGACCTGTAAGCCAAGTCTCTTTTACTCTTACGCCTGTCTTCTCAGCGATTATCTGCTGAACCTCATTACCATCATTAATTTCTGAACCTGGCATTGCAATAAACATTGTGAAATCTGTTATTTCTCCATTGCCTGATTCTGTTGATTCTGTTGCAGCTGCACCATCTCCACTTGTATTGTTTGCATCTGCAGATGTGTTCTTACTGTCTGAACTGCCACATCCAGCTAAAACTGAAGCTGTAAGAACTAATCCCATTCCTAATGCTGTAAGTTTTTTGAAATTCATAAAATACCTTTCCTTTCTTTTTCACCATAGCCGGTGATTTTTACCTCCCTGAAAATGCACTAGTAAATATGACTATTAACCCCGAAAATATTACTAGTTATTTAGTACATTTCACTTATCAAGTACAATCATATAATATATAATTTTTACAGTTGACGCTTATTAAATATTGCTATTTTCTACCCAATTATTGTCAACTATTGCCATTTAAATAATATTTAAACTATTTTAGTATATAATAAAAATGCGTATTTTACAGGCTTTCAAGGTGTTTTTAGTATCAAAAATATCAGTTAAGCCTTGCTAATAAAAAAAGCAACATATAGCATTGCTAATGTTGCTTTTTTTATAGAAAATTGCGTTATACCTCTACACACCATTTTTCAAACTGGTAGCCTTCTCCTTCAAATACGAAGAACACATCATGTACACCCGTGATGCTCTTATTGAAGTCTGCATGAGCTGCAATAAAATTCTCTGCTGCCTTTACATTGATAACAGCTACATCATCACCATCGATTGCATCTATTCTTACATGAACAGTTCCATCATTTACGCCCCTGAAATATCCCTCTATATTCTTTGGTGCTGCACTTCCAAAATCAACTCCACTTACCATAGTCCAGCTTCCGGTAGTCATTCCTGTAAGAATCATGTTGCCATATCCTGCCTCTTCGCTTTCCTTGCCATAAGGAGCTACATCTATTCCAGCCTGATTTGCCATGGTAACCGCTGCTATCTCTCTCTTAGGATCCACATTCTTTAACTGCTTAACACCTTCTCTGGTTCCCTTAATTGGAAGAATATCGCCATTTTCATCAAAATTGATTTCATCAATATTAGTACTTCTGTATCCTGCATCAACACCCATTTTTTCTTCTGCAAGTCTCGCATGATATGACATATACCATTTTCCCTCAAACTCAAACATGCAGTGATGGTTATTTCCACCTCTTCCAAAGAAGAATGACGGATTCTTTAATACTCCACTCTTATATTCAAATGGTCCCATTGGAGCATCTGATACCATTGTAATTATTTCTCCACAGTCAAAGCCCATTCCCGGAGCTCCACCCTCCGGTACATTAAAGTTTGAGCAGTATGAATAAATATATTTTCCATTAATCTTGTTAATGCCTGAATCCTCAAATAAATATGCTACATTTTCAATAGCTACAGGATCTCCGTCAAGTGATATCATGTCATCTGCAAGCTTTGCAACTCTTGCTGTACCTGGATTTGAAGCTTTATCAGGAGAAGGCACACCTCCTCCAAAGTAAATATATGCCTTTCCATCATCATCCATAAGAACAGCCGGATCAAATAACCAGGTTACTTCTGCACATGTAGGAGTTGCTCT
Organism: Lachnospiraceae bacterium; assembly: GCA_017424235.1. Lineage (GTDB taxonomy): Bacteria > Bacillota > Clostridia > Lachnospirales > Lachnospiraceae > COE1. The sequence continues at coordinate 20,657 of JAFPAQ010000125.1, forward strand.
GCTGATAAGTGGGCCATTTATAGGATCTGTGAATGGTCCTACAGGCGAATCAGCACTAAGTACTGCTATTCCATTTCCACTATTTGCAAAGTAAAGGAAGAATTTTGGTTTTCCATCAATGATCTTGTATGTTGCCGCAGGAGCCCATGAGTTATTTCCCCACGAAGCATGTCCTTTATCAGATGCAGCATATACTGAGCCATGATCTGTCCAGTTGACAAGGTCATCTGATGATACCACTCTTATCTGCCAGATATTTGAATAATTATTCTCTTTAATGTTTCCACTTTCATCATAAATAAAGTCATCTCCTGTCATGTAAAGATATACACGTCCATTATATGTGATAGCATATGGATCTGCTCCAAAATTATGTGTCATAACAGGATTATGCTCATTAAAACCTTTTAAACATTTCTTTAATTCAATATTTGCCATTTCTATTTACCTCTCTTTTTTTATTAATGTCCTGTCAAAATCTTTATACAAAAGAATCCGAGAGTACATTAATTATTTTGAAATTCTAAATCCTCTAAGTGATGGATTTCCGCCACCCTTATATGATAAGTAAATCGCATTTACTCCATCAGGTATATTTACATCAATTACAAATTTTTCCCATACGTTTCCTGTGTTTATATTGGTACTTCCAAGACATTCTCCATCCCACCTGGTTCTCACTTCAACAGTACCATGTGCATAGCCTCTAAGCCATACGCTTATATTCTTTACAGCTTTGCAGTCAAAATATTTAAAACCAACTACAGCACCATCTGTGAAGTTTGCGATATATCCGTCATTCTCATCACCATCTGCACCATCCTGTACTACCTTAAGACACTTGATATCAGGCTGTTTTGCATCATTATGCGCTCTTTTTGTCTCTTCCCTGTCAGGATAGAACATATTACATGCAATATATGCCGGATAATATCCTTCTCCCTTAAGCGGACCATCATTAAGTCCACAGCTGGTTATCTCGGCCTGTTTAATATTACAGTCACCTGTGACCTCAAGCTTTTCTGCACATACCTGTCTTGAATACCAGGTACCATTTGTATGACGATGATAGAATACATACCACTTACCATTTATCTCTATTATACTTCCATGGTTATTAGCTCCATACTGGGTCGCCCAGTCAGCCGGTTTATAAGTATCTATTCCAAGGTCTGAATTACTGCACAATACTCCACCATACTTAAATCCACTCATAGGATTATCAGATACTGCATAGCAAAGTTCATGCATAACTATTGAAGAATATACAAATATGTATTTTCCATTCATCTTTCTTATAGATGCTGCCTCAAAATATTCATGTCCTTCAAATCCTGTGCCTTGCGAATATTCACAGCTTGGTACTACAAAGACAGGCTCTTCTATTACTGTAAGCATATCTTTGTCAAGAACCATTCCCATTGCACCATGACGAGACTTATCACCATATGCACAGAAGCCGGTATAAAGATATGTTTTATCGCCCTCTGTAAGTACACCCGGGTCAAACTGATGCTCATCTCCCGGTCTGTTTCCTACAAGTGTGCCATCTGCGTAGTGCACATGACCATAAAATTCAAACTTTCCTGCCGGTGTATCACATACAGCAACAGATATATTGCTCGTACTTGACAATGCATAATAAAGATAATATCTTCCGTCAGGTCCAACTGTCATATCCGGTGCATAAAGCATACCACTTCCATCATGATCATTAAGTGGATCATCATATTTTGTATAGATAACACCCTCATATCTCCAGTTGCCCATATCATCTACCGGTGCTGACCAGCATACATAGTCACCCATACAGAATACATCACCGTTATAATAATCATGTGAACCATAAATATATACTCTGTCGCCAAATACATAAGGCTCTCCATCAGGAACATATTCCCATGAAGGAAGATATGGATTAAATGCCTGCTTCTTTACCTGACCATTCATATTGTAGGTATACATCTGACCTCTTAAGAATTTTTTGAATTCATGCAAAGGCTCTCTCTGACTTACAGGACCACGTGATGTAAATTCAATCTCAAAATTATCTTCTGATGTATATGGAAGCCATTCCTGCATAGCTGTTCCATCAATATCCTTACCATTAGGATTTCCTGTCTTAATAAAGTTAGCCCAGTAATTTGCCATCTGCCTTGCAAGGTCATAATGTCTTCCCACATATGGTCTGGTACATTTTGCCAGAGTTTCAAAAAAGAACCATAAATCTACTGAATGGAAGGTTCCCGGATTATCCTCTCCCGGTATATCAGGATTAAATCTGTAATAATAGAAATTATTGTCTGTTCCACGTTTTTTAAGGGCTTCAAATATCATCTTTACAGAAAGCTCAATACCACTTACAGGTGCAAAATGCCTGTCTCCACATTTTGTTTTTGCTTCTTCATACTGCATGAAAATACGGGCATCATTTCCAAAAAGCTCTCCTGCCTTTTCTTCAAGCTCTTTTTCGTCCTCTGCTGCTATCATATTCAAAAATTCGTCTGCAGTATTACCTGCCATAATAGGTACATCAAGCACCTCACCCTGCAGACAGAGCTTTGTGGCCTCACCCTTTACAAACTTGTTGTCAAGAATTGTAAAAAGTCTTCCATGTGTCTGGTTGAATTCATTGTATTTGGCAAGTATTGTATCTGCATCTATCTTTCTTGCTTCCTCAAGAGTACTTACGCCAAGCAGTTTAAAGAACTCCTCACCGTATTTCTCAGCTTCCTCAAGAGGCATAGGAGCAGGAAAACCACTTTCTCTATATGGACTTCCAATCACACCGCTCAATACTATTGCCCTGTTAAAAAGTCCCTTATTATCAAGATTAGTAAGCTGACACATAACAGAGCCGCCACCTGCTGACTGACCTGCAATTGTAATATTGTCAGGATCTCCACCAAAAGCGGCAATATTTTCTTTTACCCAGCGTGTACCTGCCTGTTGATCAAGATAACCAAAGTTAGAAGGTGCATCCGGATTTTCTGCTGTAATCTGCGGATGAGCAGCAAATCCAAATATATTTAATCTATAATTTACACTTACTACAATTATTCCTCTTCGTGCAAGTCTTTCTCCATCAAATTCCATCTCTGAAGGATATCCCCACTGAAGTCCCCCTCCAAAGTACCACACAAGAACAGGAAGCTTTTCATCTGTCCTTTTGGCAGGTGTCCATACATTAAGGTAAAGACAATCCTCACTAATCTCTATCTCCGGATCCACATGCCACTCTCTGCAATAAATATCTGTTCCAAGTCCAGGTCTGTCCTGCACTGAAATAGGAGCAAAATCATATGCAAGCTTTACTCCCTCCCATGGTTCACACTCAACAGGTGGTCTCCATCTGTATTCTCCAACAGGTGGTTTTGCAAACGGAATACCCTTAAAAGCTGTTATTCTTGGATCTGCTGCCTGAATGCCTCTGATACGGCCATATTTTGTACTTACCTCTCTTAACATCTCAATACCCTTTCCCTTTATTAATTCCCCACATCTCTTGTGGTTGTAAACAGTTACCAATATTTTTAACTTAAAAATCGTTTTAATATCTGTAATATACAAAAAAAAGCAAGCAATATCTTCGTATTGCTTGCTTTTATCTATTCATTTATTGCGAAAAAAACATATATATTTTTATACATGCTTACGCTTTTCTACAAAAATAGGGAAACTCTCTGTACCCTTAAGTTCCTTGTAGCCTGTAATTGTAACATTCTTGTCTGTTATAGCATACTCTACTGTAGCACCCGGTTCAATTACTGTATCCTGCATAAGTACACAGTTCTTAACCTTTGCGCCCTTACCAATCTTAACACCTCTAAAGAGAATACTATTCTCAACCTGACCTTCTATCACACAGCCATCTGCAGCCATAATATTCTTAACCTTTGCACCATCTGCATAACGTGTAGGATTGTCATCACGAATCTTTGTATAAACAGGACTTGGAGCAAATAATCCATCAATATTATCTTCGTTGAGCATCTTCATATTCTCTTCGAAGTAGCTTCTTGTGCTGACAATACGTGCAGCGTAACCTGTATGCTCATATCCATATACCTTAAGCTTATCAAGCTGTGGAGCAATGATATCACGTTCAAAATATGTAAGACC
>JAFPAQ010000126.1 GCA_017424235.1 Lachnospiraceae bacterium
ACCATCTACATTATACAAATCAACTCTACAATGTCTAAATGGTTTACAAAGCACTTCTGCGCAGTGCAAAAGTTCATTCCAGTTATCAGGTTTTTCTATTTTTCCCATATAATTTTCTCGTTCATCCTTTATTGGCAAAAGATTAAAATCAGTATCATATATATTGCAGAAACAATTTGAATCATGTTCGCCTTCTTCTGTGGCTAGTCCAATATTAAGAAAAAGCAATTTTACTTCTCCACCAAAACACATAAATTTATAATCCATTGGTAACTTGCCATTCTTGTCTTCAATAACCGGTTCACATATTATCTTGGGTACCAATCCTTTATAATTCCATTCCCTGCTACCCCAAAAATAATTTCTCTTCATCCAAAAATCAAATTCATTTTTATAATATTTGTAATCAAAAGTTTTGTTTCTATCATATATAACATTTGCACCCGATGTATGAGTGCATTTCATAAAAAAACGTTGAGGAAGCTTATCAAAGGGAACTTCATCAAAGGAATTATATATTCCATAAACATCGTTAAGTATATACTCTAATCCACATTTCTTAACATATTCTCTTACTTCATATTTATCTGTACACTGCATCTGAAGCTCATCTCGCTCATGTAATTTAAGATACCATACTTTTTCATCAAAAGTTCTTGGATTTTCAAGATTCAATTCTCTACCTGTATGATTTTTATAAGACCACTTGGCAAATTCTTCATCCGAAAGCTTATTTCTTTTATCTCTTCTATAAGTTCTAATAACATTATAAATTTTCATCGTAATGGTGTGATGATATAAAAAAATTTTTAATGGATGTGCACTACTCATAAAATTATTTAACCTTCCCATTCTCAAATTGATACTATTACAGCTTTATCAGGAAATCTTCCCATTCCTTATTCACAATTTCAGGATCAAACTTTTTTGAGCTTTCATAAGCATTTTCTCCTAATCTGTCAGCAAAGACTTTATCAGCCAAAACTTGTCTGAGTGCATCTGCAAGTGCATAGGCATCTCCTACCGGTATCAAAATACCATTTTCTCCATTTTGTATAAGCGTTGCAGGTCCACCACAAGGGCAATCTGTAGATATTACAACAAGTCCTAAAGCCATTGCCTCCATAAGTGAATTTGGCATTCCCTCAGTATTTGAAGTAAGTGTAAAAATCCTGGCATCTTTAATCTTTTCTGCTACATCTGTAACATTCCCTTCAAGGATTATTCTGTCTTCAAGCTTCTTCTCTTTTATCATTGCTGCAATATTATCTTTCCTACAACCGTCTCCATATATAGAAAGTGAAACTTGTGGATATTCTGTTGCTATCTTATCAAATGCATGAATAAGCATTTCTTGATTCTTGTTCTCATCAATCCTGCCAACAGCAACAATTCTGTCTCGTTTTTCACCCAGATATTTTACATCTAAAAAAGCTGGATTTAATGGATTTAATAAAATAACAGACTTATTTTTTACCCTTTTCCAAAAAAAATCCTTTGCCCTTTCTGTTTGAAGTACTATTCCATCAGCAAAATTGAACATAAACTTTGCTATAACCTGCATTAACTTTCCTTCATACTCCATAGTCGGTTCACCTCTTACCGATACAACCACCTTGTTGGGCAAAAAGAATGAAGTGGCAATTGCCATAAGATTATTTTTTCCCAAAAAAGCAAGCACAATATCAGGTTTATATTTCTTCCAAATATCTCTAAGGGTAAAAAAACGTGTAATAAAATTCTTAATTCTTCCGCCATTAAGCTTGTTTTCGTCAGGTTCAGAATATACTCTCTCTATTTGGGGTGATATTTCATATTCATCTTCTTTTTTATACTGTGTTACAAGTATCACTTCATAATTATTACGGTAAAAATATTCTGCCAAATTTACCATTACTCTTTCCGAGCCACCTTTTTGAAGTGAACTTATAAACAAAGCTATCTTTTTCAATTCTTTCCTCCATATAAACTAATACTTATATATAAAAATTATACCACTGCTGAAACACAAAATACGCCCATATAAGTCTGGAATAATTTGAACCTGTACCGGACCCACCATCACCCTTTTTCATATAATCCGCAATAAATTCATTTATATATTCTGCATCAAATATTCCTTGACGCTTTATATAATTAGAATTACACAGGTCAATAAGCTGTTCTTTAAGAGCGCCTCTCATCCATTTATCTAAAGGCACACTAAAGCCAACCTTTGGTCGGTCAAGCAGACTTTTAGGTATATAATCATATGCTATATCTTTTAGTATTCTCTTTTTTACCCCACCGGAATACTTATAATCGTGTGGAAGCCTGTAAGAGTATTCCATTACATTAACATCCAGAATCGGACATCTTGATTCAATTGAGTACTTCATGGAAGCCCTGTCCACCTTACATAGAATATCACCCGGAAGATAAGTGTCCTCATCCAGTAGCATTCTTCTCTCCTGCCAGTTGCTTTCATTGTACTTATCCTCAATTGGGAATTTAAATGGTATTCCACTTTCGGGCAACATTTTGTTTATTGCAGAAATATAAGTAGCTCCACCTATCTGAGTCTTAGTAAGCGGATTATTATTACCGGCTACTACCTGAACCCTAAAAGGTAATTTCTCCAGTAATCCCATCTGTTTAAAAGGTGGAATATTACATACTCCATATGTCATTCTGCCTAAAAAATCAAGTTTCTGAGCCTGTGCTACATTGTCATATATATTGTATCCACAGAAAAACTCATCACCGCCATCACCTGAAAGAACCACTGTAACATCCTTTGATGCCAGCTCTGAAACAAGCATTGTAGGTATCTGCGAGCTGTCTGCAAATGGCTCGTCATAATACTTTGGAATACTGTCAACCATTTTAAACATGGCTTCTTCATCTATATACAGTTCTGTATGTTTTGTACCCAGATGATTTGCCACCTCTTTTGCATATTTTGCTTCATTATATTTTTCTTCATTAAATCCGATTGAATAAGTTTTTACCGGTTCAGAGCTTGCTTCCTGTGCAATCGCCGTGACCAGTGAAGAGTCATATCCACCGCTTAAAAACGCTCCTAAGGGCACATCAGATATCATTCTCTTCTTAACAGAATCTCTAAGTATATCTTTTAATTCGGTCTTTGCCTCCTCATAGCTTCCTACCGGCTTACTTTTCATCTCATGATATACAGTTGCAATATCCCAGTATTTCCACTTTGAAAGCTTTTGGGAAGCCTTTACATCAAACTTAACTATCTGGCCCGGTTCAACCTTATATACATTTTCAAATATTGAATCAGGCTCGTTAACACACTGCTGATACATATAACGCTTAATAACATCTCTGCGTATTGTCTTTTTAAAATTCGGATGAGCCATTATAGGCTTAAGCTCAGATGCGAATACAAGATTCTCATTTTCATACCAGTAATAAAGAGGCTTCTTCCCTATTCTGTCCCTTACAAGAAACAGCTCTTTTGTCTCCCTGTCATAAAGGGCAATCGCAAACATTCCCTGAAAACGGTCAATACAGGAAATCCCCCATTTAAGATAAGCAGCCAATATAACCTCTGTATCACAGTTGGATTTAAATGGATAGTCACTTAATTCCTTTTTTAACTCAAGAAAATTGTATATTTCGCCATTATATACAATAATAAGTCTGTCATTGCACGAATGCATGGGCTGATGCCCTAACATTGACAGATCAAGTATTGACAGTCTGCGTTGTGCAAGTCCTAACTGGTAATCATTTCCTGCATCAAACAACTCTTCACCACTGTCATTTGGTCCTCTGTGATACATTGTATCGTTCATGTTCTTCAATTCATCCAGCTTTAATGCTTTTCTAGATATATATCCGCATATTCCACACATAAAAATATGTCTCCCTCTTTGAACTTAAATTAATGGCATATCTCTTTCAGGTATTTCTCCCATTCCCTATATATCGCCTCTGCATTTGCAATTTCACTGATTTTTGATGCATTTTTTCCAAGCCTGTCCGCATACTCAGGATTTTCTATAAGCTCATTTATAGCTTTTACCATAGCTTCTTTATCTCCTACCGGAACAAGCAGACCATTTTCACCTGAATTAATGACCATTCTTGGTCCCCCCGGTGGACAGTCAGTTGCTATGACCGGAAGTCCTAATGCCATTGCCTCCAGCATTGCATTGGGCATTCCTTCAACATCTGATGAAAAAGCCGCCATGGCACCTTTTATAAGATCTTTTTCTAAATGGTCGCTGCCACCCATAAGTTTGATATATCCGTCCGCATTATTATCACTTATTGTTTTTTCCAACACTTGCTTTGTACCATCAAATGAATCAGGTCCAAATATTTTAAGATCATAATCCGGATGCTTTTTATGGACCTCAACAAACGCTTCTATAAGCATTTTTTGATTTTTGAAATCTACAAGTCTTCCTGAATGTACTACTGTCTTATCCCTGACTTCAGGTATAGGATTTCCAATGAACTGTGGAGCTAATGCATTTAATATAACTTTTGATTTTCTTTGTACATATTCAGGAAAATATTCCTGTTGCTCCTTTGTCTGAAAAACTGCTCCTGCGGCACGTCTGAAAAGTATTGGAATCTGTATTTTATCACTTAAAAAGTCATAGTTTCCTACAGGTGCTATTCTTACACAGAAAACTACCGGGAACTTAGTTCCTATAGTAGCTGTAAGTGCCCTGTAATTTGCTTTTCGTGCAAATGCAATCACAATATCCGGCTTAATCTGTTTTAAAAATTTGCGCAGATTAAATATTCTTGCCAAAAACTTTGATATTCGACCTAGTTTTTCCTGTTTTTCTGTAAGACCAACATGTACACGCTTTATACGCTTATCAATTACATATTCGTCCTCACCCTGCCATTCAGTTGCTATATAAACCTCATAACCATTTGCCACAAACTGTCCCGCAAGATTAGTTACAACACGTTCTGCACCGCCTCTTTCAAGACTGTTTAAGTGAAATACTATTCTATTCATCCAAAACCTCTATCAAAATATCAACAATACATTTAAAACCTATTTTGTATCTTCATTAATATATTTACAAATATTTTGTGTATATACTTCCATGCCAAATTCATCAGCTCGCTTAATACCCTGCTCTTTATATTTATTAAGCAATTCCTTATCATTTATAAGCTTGACCACTGTATCTGCCATTATCTTTTCTTCTTTTGTAAATACCTGTGGTTCTAAATCTTTTTTACCTTTTAATACTGGTGTTATTATCCCATAATCAGCATAAAAAACATCCTTTACATCAATACATTTTTCATACTCCCTATGAAGTATTTCTGCAGGACCTGTCTTACAATTTACACTTACACAGGGCACACCAAGAGCCATTGCTTCGATAAGTGCATTAGGAAATCCCTCTGAATCAGAGGTGAGCATATATATATCAGTTTTTGCAAGTATCGCAAATGGATTTTTCTGTACTCCTGTAAAAAGTACATCCCTTTCCATTCCAAGCTTCTTTGCAAGCTCTTTATATTCTGTATACTCACCATCTCCTATGATAGTAAGTTTTACCTGTGGCAGCTGCTTTCTCACAAGATACACTATCTTTATCAGATGCCAGAAGCCCTTGACATCATCCTCTCTTCCCATGGAGGAAATAATAATACCTGAATCCACAAAATTATCAAAACTACTATTTATATTTTCTTTTGCCTGACTTCTTAATAATTCAAGGTCACAGGGATTATAAACCGTACACGAAGCTTTTACAGAATATGTATCACATATATCTCTTTCCATTATCTTTGTACAGCTTACTACCCTGTCTGCCTTTGTTGCTATAAGTTTTGATTTTGATTTATTATCCAAATCTCCATAAGCTCTCATACCTGCCCATGTAACATCGCAGGTTTTAGAAAGCACATTTACAAGATTAGCACTCATTCCAAAGCTATAGCTTATATCTATATTAAGCTCCCTTTTTAGTTTTTTAAGCTTATTTACACGTTTAAAAACATTAAGTACCTTGCCTATCCTGCTATCAACAGCTCCCATATCAAGGTCAATAACTTCTATTCCTGACACATCATAAAACATATCCTTTGTAGTAAAAACCACCAGATATATCTTGTATCTGTCCTTCAACAGCTTAGCTGTAAGCGCACAGATTCTCTCAAATCCGCCCTGATGCAGCATTGGAACAATAAGCATTATTCTCTTTTTATCCTTATTCATTGCTTTTCTCATAATATACCTTATTATTTTGTAACAAATCCCGGCGGATTAGTTCCTTTTATATAAAAATCAGTCATAAGTGACGCCTGCTGTCTTACATCAAATCCCTTACTTCTTATCATCTCCTGCGCCTGCTTTGAATCTTTAATCCGGTCATCGGTTAAATTCATGTCCTCAAGTATTACCTTTGCCCATTCTACTGCCGGTTCTTCAATCGACCTGTATTTAACAAGCGGTGTAAGCCCCACTTCCCCGGTCACTTTATCAGACACCAGACATTTAAGTCCCGAAGCCTGAGCTTCTGCTACACTCCCCGGCAAGCCTTCAAATATTGATGGAAAGACAAAGTAATCAAATGCCTGATAATATCTTTCAACATCAGAATGTGTACCAAGAAACATAACTTTATCTCTTAATCCAAGGGCTTCTGCCTGTGATTTGATTTCATCCTGCAATTCTCCCTTTCCAATCAAAACAAGAAGTGCATTATTATTTTTACTATACACCTCATTAAATATCTCAATTAAATATTTATGATTTTTCATAAATCCAAATCTGCCCACATGGCCTATGACAAATTTGTCATTATCTATTCCAAGTTCTTTACGAACTGTATTTCTCACATTGTCATTAAATGCAAATCTGTCCACATCAATTGCATTAGGAATTGTAATTACTCTTCCTCTTTTTACATTGTTTTGTCCAAATACAGCCAAAGCAGCCTCAGTTGAACAGGTAAAGCAATAATCAACCCTGTCTGCAATAGGTTTTCTAAGTATTTTTGTAATGACTCCTTTTATCCCTTTATCAACTCCTGCACTCCTTGCATGTGCTATCGTAACAGGAATTCCTGCTCTCCTGGCAATAGGCAGATAAATGGAAGCTGTACTTGTCATATGTCCATGCACTGCCACAAATTCTTTATGCTCACTAAAAAAACTGCGAAGTGCTTTTTTGTACTCTGTAATATTGTACACTTTAAATCTCGGAACACTATATATTCTTCCACCTAGTGCCAGTATTTCTTTAGTGTAATGACCTTCTTTTTCTGTGTGTATAAGAAAATCAAACTGTATTTTCTCTCTGTCAATACTTCTATACAGCTCCATTACTCTGCTCTCGGCACCCCCCAGATTGGTAGTTCCAAGCACATGAAGCACTCTTTTGGGTTCATTAGACATAATAGTTCTTTACCTTTACAAATTTTTATTTATTAAGTGCAGCTTTCACATTTACCAGTAAAAACTTCGTAATTGCCATCAGATATTCCTTTATTGATTCGACCAGGGTTCTTTTCGTGGGAGTAATTTTAAATAGTTCAGAATATGATATTAAGTCCTCTTTATGTTCGGCAAACATCTTCTCATAACGTTCAAAATCCTTGTCATTCATTGTATTTGAATGAACCACGAAAGTTGTGTATCCGTCCTGCTTTTCAAGACTTTGACTCTGCTTAAAGGAAATAGGATAAAATACCATTCCCCATTTACTATAAGGTGCATCTCCAAAACCATCTGTAATTTTAGAAAATCCAAGCTGCTTTAATGCCTTTATAGTATTTTTGTCAAAAGAATGTGCAGGTGCCATAAAAGTATCTGTTAAAACACCATTTTTTTTAAGAAAATTTTTTCCAAACTGCAACATTTGAAACTGCTCATCAAAGCTTTTTCCTGCAAACTCTGACAGCCTGTTAAGCGGAAAGCATCCCATTCTTTTAGAAGTATATATGTGCCTGTACCCATGCAAAGCCACTGACCATCCATTATTTTGAAGCTCTCTTATAAAATTCCAGAAATCCTTATGTGCTTCTTCTTTGTGAAGATTTTCATCACGATTATCAGGTACCACACCGATTAATGGTTTTATCTCATATAAATCACAAAGTTCCTTAAATCTAAGGAACTTTGTATAGTCCATATCAGGTGTGATATCGTCCATTCTTATTGCAATTTTCATTATCTTATAAATTTTCCTTATACCAGTCTATTGCAAGCGCAATACCCTTGTCAAAATCAAACTCAGGATCATAACCAAGAAGCTCTCTTGCCTTTGAAATATCCGCATTTGAATGTTTGATATCTCCGGCTCTGTCCGGTCCAAAATTAGGCTCAACATCTTTTCCAAGAGCCTTGCAAAGACCATAATAAATATCGATAAGGTATTCACGTCCGCCATAAGCCACATTGAATGCCTGTCCTGCTGCATCACTTGATGCAAGACATGCTTTAAGGTTAGCCTCTATAACATTGTCAATATATGTGAAATCCCTTGACTGCTTTCCATCTCCGTTGATTGTTGGTACTTCACCATCAAGAAGCTGCTTTATAAATTTTGGAATAACAGCTGCATAAGCACCATTTGGATCCTGTCTGCGGCCAAATACATTAAAGTAACGAAGACCATATGTGTCAAGACCATATAACTTTTTATAAAGCTTTCCATATTCCTCATCAACTCTCTTGGTAAGGGCATATGGCGATAAAAGATTTCCTTCCTGTCCTTCTTTTTTAGGAAGTACCGGATGATCTCCATATACAGACGAACTTGATGCATAGACAAATTTCTTAACACCCTTCTGTCTTGCAGCTTCCATCATATTAAGTGTACCCATAATATTGTTCTGCTCATAGAAAAGCGGCATCTCAATACTACGTGGAACTGATCCCCATGCAGCCTGATTAAGCACATAATCAACACCCTCGCAGGCCTTCATGCATGTATCAAGGTCTTTAATATCTCCCTTAATAAACTTATAGTTTGGTCTGTCCTGCAAAAGTTTAACATTTTCTTCCTTACCGGTTGAAAGATCGTCAAGACATCTTACCTGATATCCCATATCAGTTATTGCCTCACAGAGGTTAGAACCGATAAATCCGGCTCCACCGGTTACTAAAAACACACTATCCTTATCAAATTTTAAATCCTTGTATCCCATATAAATAAGCCTTACCTTTCTTAATTATCAGCAGTAATCCTGTATATCTCTATAAACTCCAAAACACCTGCTATATAAAACAGCGGCAGATTATAGATCATATATCTTGATATACATTGTATCATAAGAGCAGTAGCAGTGACATTTCCTGCTATACACAAAAGTACCACCAGCATAAATATCGCTGCCATATTACATCTGTCTTTTTTCAAAATAAAGAGAGTAAGTATGATTGCAGACACATATATAAATATGCTATAAAAAACAAGTATTTTTGCCGGATAAGCAACTGTTCTTACAAACCCGACTATTATTGTATCAATATAGTTAGACACATAACGCTTTAACACCTTTGGCATGAGCATTCCTGACAGTTCATCTGCAATCTTGTCTATCTCTATCATAAGCTCCTGATACTGTTCAACAGTTATTCCTGTCTTATTTTCAACATACTGCTTTGCAGGACCTCCAAAATATGTGAAATTAAGTTCATCATGGCATTTTTCAAAATAAGCTTCCCTTGCAAGAATACCTTCAGGCGCAAATCTATAATTCATTTCATCATTATATGCACTGTCATACATCTGATAAAAAAGTTCTCTTAATTCTTTATCCTCAATAGCCTGACCATCCTCACGGTCGGTTACATACAGTATATTTGCAAAAGACATTGCCTTGCCTGATGCAGTATCCACAAACAAACCATTCTCAATATAATTATATGCTCTTACTGTATATATTCTGACCACAAAAGTCAATAATACAATAAATACTATTGCAAAGACCTTCAATATCTGAGATTTTCCAAGCCTCAGCGAGAGTCCCTCATCATTTTTTTCAAAAAGCACAAGACAAACCATAACTATGAACCAGACAATGATTAATACCATCATCTGTCCTCGTATAAGAGTCATTAAAAATCCTAATAACAAGGTAAAAATGCTGGTTTTAGTAAATGGCTCAGACTTAAGAAATGCTTCGTCAATACTTTTTATCATTCCCATAATAAACAATGGATATAATGAAAAAATAACACCTTCTGTCATAAGTGAATTAGTCAGTATCAGATTAGTAGATGCAAATACAGGCGTCATAATATGTGGTGCAAGCATGATTATAACTGCAAGCAATGTAAATGGAATATTCAATTTGTATCTTTTGCTGATAAAGCTGACAAACACAGTGTTAGTTATAACTGCCAAAATATTTTGAAAAAGAATAATAAAGTGATAGTATCCATCTTCTCCCGGGAAAAGTGCACTAAGCACTGTAGCACACAGAAATCTTGAGCCCTGCATAAGCAGTGAATATCCTGGTTCACGCATTACCATCTGACATTCATACTGGTATGTGTCCCCTGTATATACAGGCTCTCCGATGACAAACATGGCACCGAAGAAGCCTGCAAATAATATGAATATTATAATATCAGTCCATTTTACTGACTTACGCACTATAACCTCCAATAAATATATCCTGCATCCTGATATTCCTTTTTATCAAGTATTCCCTTAATATCAGTAAGCACCTTCTGCTTGCCATTGTCTGCATATAATGCATCAATATCAGAAAGCTTAAGGTCTTTAAAGCTATCATGTGCTACTGCAAGAATCACAGCATCACATTCCTTAATATCCTTCATTGGTGTAAATTCTATACCATATAAACGTTTAGCTTCATCTGAATCAGCATTGTCATCTGTTACAAGTGGATTAATACCATACTCTTTTAACTCATTGTAAATATCAATTATCTTGGTATTTCTTGTATCAGGACAATTCTCTTTGAAAGTAAATCCTAAGATTGCCACCTTCGCACTCTTTACAGGAATATCAGCTTTTATAAGATTCTTTACAAGATTCTCTGCAACATATTTACCCATATCATCATTGATACGTCTTCCTGAAAGTATTATCTGTGAATGATATCCTAATTCTTCTGCCTTATATGTTAAATAGTATGGATCTACTCCTATGCAGTGTCCTCCAACAAGACCCGGCTGGAATTTAAGGAAATTCCATTTTGTTCCTGCTGCCTCAAGTACTGACTTTGTATCAATTCCCATCTTGTTAAAGATAATTGAAAGCTCATTCATAAAAGCAATATTGATATCTCTCTGGCTGTTCTCAATTACCTTTGCAGCCTCTGCAACCCTGATTGACTCTGCACGATATACACCTGCTTCAACAACAAGCTCATATATCTTTGCAACCTCATCAAGAGTCTCTTCATCCATACCTGAAACTATCTTTGTTATAGTCTCTAATCTGTGTACCTTATCACCCGGGTTGATACGCTCCGGAGAATAACCGATTTTAAAATCAACTCCACACTTTAATCCTGATTCCTTCTCAAGAATAGGAACACATATATCCTCTGTAACACCCGGATAAACAGTAGATTCAAATACTACGATCGAACCCTTTGTAAGATTCTGTCCTAAAATACGGCTTGCTCCCTCTACAGGTGTAAGATCAGGTGTATGATCATCATTTACAGGAGTAGGGACAGCTACAATATGGAATTTAGCTTCCTTTAATCTTGCAGGATCTGCTGTGAAATCAACCTTTGTATTTTTGATAACCTCATCACCAACCTCATTAGTTGGATCTATTCCTGATTTGTATAAATCAATCTTTGCTGCATTAAGGTCAAATCCAATTACATTGATCTTTCTTGCAAAGGCTACCGCTATTGGCATACCTACATAGCCAAGACCTACTAATGAAAGCTTTTCTTTTCCACTTAAAATATCTTCGTATAAACTCATTTTATCCTCACCTTCTGCCATATTAAGGCTCTATCTGATTTTTTTAAGTTCTTTTTTATATTCCTCTATTATTATGTTTCTGTCAAATCTGTCTTCTACCCATTTTCTGCCATAAGCACCCATTTGGGCTCTTTGCTCTTCAGAAAGTGTCATTATTTTTTCAACAGCTTTAACAATTGCATCTGTATCTTTTATATCAAAAGCATATCCACTATTACCTTCATCAAAGGTCTCTATACAACCATTTATTTTGCCGGCAAGTACAGGTCTTGCGCAGGCCGCTGCCTCTAAAAGCACATTTGACAGACCCTCATGATAAGATGGATGTACTATTATATGACTCTGTGCCATTACCTCATTTACATTATCTATGTGTCCAAAGTATCTAAGACAGCCCTTTTTCACCATATCACTAATCAAAGGTTCATATACGTCTCTTGTCTCTTCCTCATATTCTCCCACAAGCCAGAACATAAGCTTTGGATTTTTTTCATGAAGTATTCTGGCAGCTTCAAGATATTCCTCAATTCCCTTGTCCTTCATTATTCTTATAACTGCCAAAATATTTACACCATCTTTTTCAGACGGATATTCTTCAAAAGGATGCGTAATAAGATTAACTCCGGACCCCGGAAGAATCCCTGAATTTTTTAATGCTACTTTATGTGCATTCATAAATTCCTTGTTCCTTATATTTTGGAAAAAAACTCTGTTTGCACCCTTCATTGAAATCCTGTAAAACTTCAGCAATATATTACTAAGCAATCCACCATTTTCAATCGCAGTACCCAGTCCTGTTATATTGCATATATATGGAATCTTACAAAATCTGCAGGCAAGTCCCCCATAAAGATTGGGCTTTATGGTATAAGTAAGTACTACATCCGGCTTATGCTTTTTTAGCAATTTTATATAAGTCATAAGTAGTCCAAAATCTTTTATTGGATTGTTTCCTCTTCGCTCAAATGGCGTATCAATTATATTAATATGCTTTCCCGAAAACTGTAAATCTTTAAGCTTTTTTACATTTTCATCCGGTGGAAGAGATACATATACATCATGTCCCTGTTCCAGAAATGCAATTAGAAGCTCTTTTCTAAAAAGCCAAAGCCCATTAGCATAATTAGTTAATATAAGTATTTTCATGCCTGTGTCATACTCTTTTCTATATCATCCAGTTTTTTGATTACAACACTGTCATACATCATCATCACAACATCTTCTTCATACTGTCCGATGCATTCTTCATTTGCTGTTTTTTCTTCTACATTATGGTAAATAAATCGAGGAAAGTCAACCCCTGCTCCATATGCATGAAGATAAGCGCCTCCAAATCTTGGATTTATCTCAGAAAGATAATATTGTCCATCCTGATAAAAAAGATCCATGTCAAGCGGTCCGTTAAACTCAAATACAGTGAGTGCCTTCTTAACGAACTCAAAAAGAGCCTCATCCTTAAAAGATATTGTCTTATTTGCACCACCTATTGTTGTTGAAATCTTTTTCTTTGAAAAAATCGCCACCAGCTCGTGACTTACTGTGTCAACATATATATCCGCATCCATATCCATACCGGTCATAAGCTCCTGTATAATAAGTGAGCTGTCCTGAGCTGTCACTTCTTCAAGCATTTCATAAGTGTCAACACGTCTTGCACCTACACTTCCGCTTCCGGTTCTTGGTTTTACAAATACAGGAAGGTTTATTTCTCCCTTATCATATGCCACCTTGAAATCATTGAAGGTGCCAAAAGTCTTTACAGTTGCAATTCCCTTCTGTTCAAGATATTTTGACATCTCATATTTATCAAAACAAAGGGCTGCTGTTTCCTTATATGGAGCAAGCACTGTAACTCCTAATGCTTCAAACTTATCTCTATTTTCAGCAAGTATTGCAATTTCAGGGTCAATGAGCGTTGTTACAGCATCAATGCTTTCTTTTTTGCAAATCTCAAGAATTTTAGGAATATATTCTTCATCCCGAATAAGTGGCACCTTGTAGCTTACATCTGCAAACTCAAGTGCCGGAGCATAAGGACTGTTATCTGTTACAACAAGCTTTACCTTATCACCAAGAGTTTTTCTAAAATCCTTTAACAACTCACATCTTCTTCCCACACTACAAAACAAGATATTCATAATAATAACCATGCCTTTCCAAATCTATAAATGAATACTATTTGTAACTTTATTTATCATCTTTTCCGGTACCTGTAAACGCCTCCATAGTAGCGTCAGTTGCTGAGTTAATATCATTATGCTTAAATACCACCGCAACTGTCTGAAACAATATTTTCAAATCCATCAAAAAAGACATATGCTCAACATAGTAAACATCATATTCAAATCTTTGCTCCCAGCTTATGGTATTTCTTCCATTTACCTGTGCCCAGCCTGTAAGCCCAGGCCTTACATCATGTCGCTGTTTCTGAAAATCATTATATAAAGGCAGGTATTTCACTAAAAGAGGACGCGGCCCGATAAGACTCATATCACCCTTTAATATATTCCACAACTCAGGTAATTCGTCAAGACTGGTTGCTCTTAGGGCTTTTCCAAATTTTGTAAGTCGCACTGCGTCAGGAAGAAGCTCTCCATTTTCATCTCTCTCATCAGTCATTGTACGAAATTTACACAGACCAAATATTTTCTCATGATATCCGGGTCTTTGCTGATGAAAAATAACCGGTGAACCAAGCTTTATTTTAACAAGCAATGCGACTATGAGTAATACAGGGCTCAATATCACCAGTGCAGTAAACGAAATAATAATGTCAAAAAATCGCTTTACAAATTTCTCATAAAAACCTGCTTTATGTTTTGTACTCACACTAATCCCGTCCCTTCTTAAAAAAATCGGATGCGCTGTTGCAATTTTCTATAACATAAATAATCCTATTCAAAGCATGCTTTTATCATATCTATTATCTGATTCTGCTGCTCTACTGTCATCTTATTGTCAGAAGGCAGGCACAAGCCTCTGTGGAAT
Organism: Lachnospiraceae bacterium; assembly: GCA_017424235.1. Taxonomy (GTDB): domain Bacteria; phylum Bacillota; class Clostridia; order Lachnospirales; family Lachnospiraceae; genus COE1. The sequence continues at coordinate 14,902 of JAFPAQ010000126.1, forward strand.
ATATCCATTCCAACATCAAGTGGTCTTCCATCCTTTCCAACAGAACCTCCACTTATATATGCATTGGTCTTTGCCCTTCCGTCTCCTTCTCTTGTAACAAATCCATTCATTCTGTAAATAGGCTGCATATGCATTGGCTTCCATACAGGTCTTCCCTCTGCATTATGCATGGTAAGGATATCCAGTATTTCTGTCGGACAGCTCTTTCCATGTTCAGGTATATACAATGCCTCACATTCACCTCTCACCTGCTTACACATTGCAGCTTTGTCAATTATCATACATGAAAGCCAGTAGTTAGGCTCACTGTTTTCTTCATCAAAGGGATTCATTGATATAGGAAGTCCTTTAAATCCTTCTTTATATCTGTAATATATTTCTTTTTTTGATGCAATATGATCATCAAGAAACTGCATCTGTCCACGCACTATACCGGCTATGACATTGCTCATTCGATAATTATATCCAAGCTCCTCATGCTGATACCAGGGTGCATTCTCTCTTGACTGTGTAGACCATTTTCTTACCCTATTGGCATCCTCAAGAGAATCTGTCAAAAACATTCCTCCGGCTGAGCCTGTGATAATCTTGTTTCCATTAAATGAAATGCAGTTATAATTTCCAAAGGTACCTGTCTGTATGCCTTTATATGTAGCTCCAAAGGACTCTGCCGCATCCTCTACGATTACCGCACCATGTCTGTCACATATCTGTTTTATCTCATCTATTTTGCCGGGAGTTCCATAAAGATGTGCAATAACTACTACTTTGACATCAGGATATATCTCAAATGCCTTTTCAAGCGCAACCGGATCCATATTCCATGTATCATATTCCGTATCAATAAATACCGGAATGCCGCCCTCATAAACTACCGGATTGACCGTAGCATCAAAGGTCATATCCGAGCAAAATACTCTGTCACCTTTTTTTACATTTGCAAGCTTTATAGCCAGATGAAGTGCTGCCGTACCTGCTGACAATGCAACTGCATACTTTGCACCTGTTTTTTCGCATACAAGCCTCTCAAGCTCATTTATATTTGCTCCGACTGTTGACAACCAGTTAGTATCATATGCTTCTTTGACATATTCAAGCTCCGGGCCATGCATTGTAGGGCTTGAAAGCCATACCTTTGATTCAAATTTTTTAAAATCATTATTGTCTTTATTAAACATCTTCGTCACCCCTTCGAGAATCTGTTTGCTTCTCTATTTGCTCTTTTTTGGTATATAAGTCGGGACAATCTCCTGAATAAGTGGTCTTACGTCTTCACACTCACTCTCAACTGCCTTTTTAAGATTATGAAGCTGTACATAGAACTTAGGTTCATCAAACTCAATAGGCTTTCCAATATGAATAAGCTTATTAGCTGTATCCTTGAGTCCTTCTTCATTCATAAGAAGCTCCTCATAAAGCTTCTCACCCGGTCTTAGACCGGTAAATTCTATCTTTATATCTTCATCTACTTTATATCCTGAAAGCTTAATAAGGTTCTTTGCAAGGTCAAGTATCTTCACAGGCTCACCCATATCAAGAACAAATATCTCTCCACCCTTTGCATATACACCGGCCTGTAATACCAGTGACACGGCTTCAGGAATAGTCATAAAATATCTTATTATATCAGGATGAGTTACTGTAACGGGACCGCCCGCTGCAATCTGCTTTTTAAACAAAGGAATAACACTTCCATTACTTCCAAGAACATTGCCAAATCTGACTGCTACAAACTCAGTGTCATAATTTCTGTTATATGTCTGAATTATCATCTCACATATACGCTTGCTTGCACCCATTATATTAGTTGGATTTACAGCCTTGTCAGTAGAAATAAGCACAAATTTGCTGACACCATTCTGAACTGCTGCCTGTGCAGTTTTCCAGGTGCCGAACACATTATTTTTTATAGCCTCATTAGGGCTGTCCTCCATTAGAGGCACATGTTTGTGAGCCGCCGCATGATAAATTATATCCGGCTTATAGGTTTCCATTATCGAATTTATCCTGTTAGTATTTCTTACAGAAGCTATAAGCACTACCAGATCAAGCTCAGGATGGTTTCTTATCAATTCCTGCTGAATCTCATAGGCATTATTCTCATAAATATCAACTATAATAAGACGTGCCGGCTGATGTCCTGCTATCTGTCTGCAAAGCTCACTTCCTATAGAGCCGCCACCACCTGTTACCATGACAGTCTTATCTTTTACATAATTGAGAATGGAATCAATGTCTACCTTGATAGGGTCTCTTCCCAGCAGATCCTCTACATCGACATCTCTCAATTTGCTTACATTTACCTCACCATTTACAAGCTGGTATATTCCCGGAAGTGTACGAAGCTTGCAGCTTGTCTCATTGCATATCTCAACTATGGATTTCATCGTAGCACGATTTGCTGAAGGAATGGCAATAATAATCTCATCAATACCATACAAGGCTGCATACTCGACTATTTTATCACGTCCGCCAACTATCTTGATACCCTGAATCAATCTGCCCCATTTTTTAGGATTATCATCAATTATGCACTTGATGGTCATTGTACTGTAATTACTGTTAGTAATCTCCTTAATAACCGTATTTCCGGCATCTCCTGCACCAATTATCATAACCCTTATTCCGTTTTTCTTATTCTGCTGCTTGTGTCTGAAGTTTCTTAGAGTTCTGTAAGAAAATCTTCCTGCAATAGTAATAAACAGTAAAATAAGCCCATAATAGAAATAGTAGCTTCTGGGAATAGGGTAATTAAGTATTCTAAGCCCAATAAAAGTCAGTGCTGTACAAAGAAGACATGCAGCCACTATATTTTCAGCTTCCGCAGTACCTGCAAATTCCCACAGACTGTGATACAGCTTGAACATAAAAAATACTATTAATGTCACAACAACATTGACAAACATATAATTCCATGCCGAACTAAGATAAATCTCGGGAATATCTGTGTATTTTAAATCAAATCTGATCCAAAGCGGAAAAATGCTTGAAACACACACTGCCATAATATCAAAAATGATCAGTACTATTCTTCGATGTAAAATCTGTCTATTAATCTGATTAAAGAGTTTCATCTTTGCCCTCCAAGGCTAACAAACTAAAGTAATACATTCATCTCTTACCCTTTAATAATCAAAGGCTGCATAAGCAGAAAACAGAAACCTGCCGGTATTCCCGGATGAAATGCCCACTCTGTAAAACTTATAAGTCCAAATGCTGCGATTACTGCAAACGGCACCAGACAAAAATCATTGTTCTTTCCATTTTTATTAAATAGTTTTAAAGAATACACTATAGAAAACATATATATGGCAACAAAAATCATTCCTGCAATTATTCCAAAATTATATGCTACCTGCAAATATGAATTATGCGCATGTGCAAATTCATTACCTTTTGAATCTGTTATTGATATTCCTTTATGCCCCGAGAATCCTGACTGCCTTATGCACTCTGAAAAGATAGCAAAACGTCCATTGGATATATCAAAAAACTGCTCTTGTTCTTCTTCGGCAAACTGTAAATCATCCTGTGAAGACACCACATTATCTTCTGCTGCATATAAAACCCCTGCCGGAATTTCTTTTTTGCCATAAACCACATATGTTTCATTACATGCAAAAATATCATTATCAGTTTTTCTATTTGAAGCCTGATCATTTGAAAATCTGCCAAATAAAATGCTGAAAAATCTGTCTATATTCATATATCTGGTCGAGTCAACAGGTGTTCCTTCTATAACGAGATTTCCCTGTGCAAAATCCTCAACCTCATAATATGCAGGTTCATTAACAAATGCCGGAACAATTCTTACCGCACTATATGTTAACGGAAAACATAATATCACACTTACTCCCAAAATACAAATCTCCCGCAAAACTTTAGCAATATTCTTTTTAAAAATCATTGCAGATGCCACAGCAACACAAAAGCCTGTAAGGAAAATTGTTAAAAAAGCTGTCCTTGACATAGTCAATATAACAAATCCCATTACAATTCCAATCAGGACAATCTCCTTATAATTTCTGAAAAAATATCCTGTAATACTGTATTTACGTTTTTTCTTTGAAGGCTTTTCATATCTTCCAAATAATTTTGCAAGGATAACTCCCATAACTATCGCAAGATACATACCCGTACATGCAACTGTATGGAACATTCCACCATATCTGTATAAAAGCCATTTGTTATATGGCCTGTACTTAAAGCAATATAATACAAACAGGAAAAAGCTTAATATTACACCATTTGTAAATGCTCTTAGAAGCTTAGTTCTGTCTTCGTCCTTCATTTTTGTAAAGAAAATTGCAAAAAATGGCAGTGTAGCTGTAAATACCCATACTTTTTCAAATCTGTAAATATACATGAACAGGGAAAAAATCACACACAATATAGCATATACATATCTGCCATACCCTTTCATGTACGATGCTTTTACATTTGTTCTCTTATTTTTTAAAGAGCTACTTCTAAAGACTTTAGCATTTTGTAATCTTACTTCAAAATATTTTGTCTTAAAAATATTGACAATCAATACAAGCCATGCACAAAACACACTGTAATTTAATTGTCCCAGCACAAAATCCTTTGTATCAGCAGTACTAATATTACTATAAATAAAAAGGCCTGTCAGAAACAAAACTAAACATATCAGGTTAAATCTGTTACATATTTTTTTTAAGCCGATATTCATTAGTATTGCCAAAGGCAATAATATAAGCACCCATCTTATATTCGTCTGATGATGGTATTCCTCTGTCGCATTTACATAGTGGCAAAGGGCATATAGAATAAAACCAAAGCATAATGTCTGTATATAATTTTCCCAAATCTGTTCAAAGGATAAATTATCATTTCTATATATTCTTATTCCTTTGGTTTTTAATAAACCTGTCTCCAATATAAAAACCAAAACAACAATTCCAATAAAATATACTATCCTGTCAGCAGCTCCCCCGCCAAGCTTATTCATGATAACAGCATAAATCACTGCGATAATTCCAGCCAAAAGTACTGCTGCGCATAATATCAGTTTAGAATATCTTATAATATCCGCATATCTGTCTCCGATTGTATTATCCAGATAATTTACAATCATGCATAAAACTGCATATACGACTAATGATAATATTATGACAAAAGCATATAAAACTATCTGTTCAACTACGTTCAGTTTCTTTGTGTATTCAAAATCAGCAACAAGTGATGTATCCTCATTTATTATACCATCTATATACAGTATTGAGTTTTCTTCCTGCTCAAGAGCCTTTGTATCTGCTACAGGCAAAAACATAGTTATTGCCAAAGATTCAGAAGCAAGCAATTCATAATAGTATGGTTTTCCCTTTTCAACAAAAATATTACATTCTGCCGTCATTTTACCTTTATCGGATACTTCTTTACAGTTTATCTCCTCACTGTATATACATGAAAATCTGTCATCATATAATCTGAATGTGCAGGTCTGCTCATCATTGACATCAGTATTAGTGTTTGGATCCCACTGCATTGCCTCTTTTGCATCCTCAGATATATATTCGTTATCTATCTCACAATCTGCATAGAGAGTTATACTTTTTAGAAAATCATGTGTAAAATAAACTGTCTGCAATTTTTTATCATTTACTGTAAACAGATTTCCTTTTCCACTTTCCATATCAACACTATATTTTTTTATTGCCTTCTGCTTTGAAAAATAATGGTGTGACACTGCTTCCATAGGAAATATTCTTACAAGCATAATAAAGCAGATTGTAGCTACTATTATCTGTAAAACTGCATTTCTAAGTATATGCTTTTCATCATTTAATTGTCTGTTCATTGCCTCAAAAAATATATTTGAATTTTTTTGACTTATTTTATTTTTATGACTCAAAGCCTATTCCCTCCTAATGCAACTAACAATCCTGCTCTGTTTCATCTTCTGAGTCTTTGTTTCCCTTTATTTCCTGTCTTATAACATATTGTGGAGAATTATTGATGCTTATATATATTCTGCCTATATATTCACCTACAAGCCCCAGCATAAGCATAAGCACTCCACCTATAAATACCTGTGCTGACATCATTGAGCTAAAGCCTACCGGAACCAGCGGATTTACAAGCTTCTTTATTATTGTATATATCCCATATAAAAAACCACCTGCCGCAAAAACTGTTCCAAGTAAGGTTGCAGCCCTTAATGGCAATATCGAAAATGCCGTAAATCCATTAAACCAAAGCGAAATCAGCTTTTTCATTGTATAACCGGATGTACCCACTTCTCTGCTTCTGTGCTTTACAGGTACATTTGAAATATTTTTGGTAGACCTGAGTACAAGTCCTATGATATATGGATATGAATTTTCATACTTAAGCATACTGTCTACTACAAAACGCTTTGCTGCAAAATAACTTGTAACATGAAGGTCCTTAGGTTTTCCAAGCATCACTCTTGTCATTAAATCATTCAGGCGACTTCCAAAATTTCTGAAGGTACTGTGCATTTTATTCTCATAGCTTGCATATACCACATCTCTGCCATTTTCTATCTCTGCTATAAGCTTGCCAACCTCATTTGCAGGTGTCTGTCCATCATCATCAAGACATACCACAACATCACCCAAAGTAGCTCTAAGACCTGCCATAAGAGCTGCATGCTGTCCAAAATTTCTTGCAAAATCAATTCCTGTTATATTGTCATACTTATCACAAAGCTTTTGTATCACTTCAAAAGTATTATCCGGCGAACAGTCATTTACCAGTACTATCTCATAATCATAATCTGGCATTTCTGACAACGTCTGCCTTATCTCATCTATAACTCCTTCAAGTGTGTTCTCACTCCTGTAACAGGGAATAACAAAGCTAATTTTTGTTTTCTTATTTTTACAGTTTTTATTTGTCTTTTCCATCGTTATTTATAGCTCCAAACAGTATTAAATCTTCGTATTTTCCATCAAGAAACAATTCATCCCTAAGGTATGCTTCCTGCTTGTATCCTGATTTTTCATGCAGACGCACACTGGCTGTATTACCGGCAAGAACTCTTGCTACGACCTTGTGCATGCCAAGTTCATTAAATGCATAATCCAGTAATAGCTTATATGCCTGCGTGCCTATTCCCTTTCCATATACTTCTCCAAGAAATATACCTGACTCAGCTTTTTTGTTTTCCTCTTCAAAATTTTGAAGATACACTACTCCAACCGGCATATCGCTGTCTAAATCACATACTATGAATTGGTACACCAGACCTTTATCAACTTTATTTTCAAGCCATTTTATATGGTCTTGTCTAGTTACCGGCTGACGATAAATAAAGTTTTCTACAACCTTCTTTGAATTTCTCCATTTAAGCACCAGTTCAGTGTCATCAATTGTAATCGGTCTTAAATATATATTTTGACCAACAAGCCTTAAATTGTGTGGGACTTTTTTCATTTATTCTGCCCTTTCTCTATTACCCTATATTCCTATTTATACGCTCTACACAATACACTTTAAATGCCTCTTCACCATCATCTGTATTAATAGTGCTGATACAATCAACCTTAACAGGTATATTTCGTTTAAAATAGTAGCTTTCAATCCACTCCATATCTCTGTCGCTTGCTGCGATAAACCGGCATTTTCCTTCAGTCAAAGCCTTTTGCAATTCTTTTATACCATATTTTTGAAGTTTTTGTCTTGCAACAGGACTCTTTGCTACCCATCCTCCACATATATCAAAATTTCTGTAGCTGTTATCCACATTTTTAAAGATTTTTTCAGAATAAAATGCTCCATTATATGAGGTTGATGAATACACATCAATAACAAAGAAATATTCACTATTATTTTGACAGTATTCCATTAAAGTATTCCATCTTAAATCGGCTTTACTTCTTGCGTCAAATTCATTTCTAAGAGCATTCATGCCCTTCTCTCCAACAACAAGCAGATACAACACACACATTGTACATATAATCACTTTAAGCATCTTTCCTGAAGCAAACCTATCTTTCAACCTGCTGCTAAGCATAAAGGCTATAAGCACTGACAGTTCTGCCAGCAAAAGTGGTATGGTAACTCTCTCAAGGACTCTGTCAACCATGAGCAGATACAGCCACAAAATACTTCTGATGACAAATAAACCGGCAATCTTTATACCATTTTTTAATCTTTCTTTATTAATCTC
>JAFPAQ010000127.1 GCA_017424235.1 Lachnospiraceae bacterium
GAAGGGAGGGTTGACTTACGGAATACCTTATAGCATTTGTTCTTTCTGTTGTGGCAAGTATAGTTGCCTACTATATTTGCAAATGGTTGGACAAAAAGAATTATGGTGTTACAACTATTTTTTTTGGTGGAGGCACACCCTCCCTGTTATCAGCAGAAGATATAGAAACAATTTTGTATTCATTAAAACAAAAATATAATTTGCGTAACGGATTTGATAATACAGAGATAACACTTGAGATGAATCCGGGAACTGCGTCGCTTGAAAAGCTTATAAGACTAAGATACATTGGAATCAATCGTCTCAGCATTGGATTGCAGTCTGCAAATGATGATGAATTGAAGCTGCTTGGAAGAATACACACATATGAGCAGTTTGCACAGACTTATAAATGGGCAAGACAGGCTGGTTTTGAGAATATAAATATTGATCTGATGTCAGCACTGCCAGGTCAGAATATTGATTCATGGATAAATACTTTGAATAAAATAGTAGAATTAGAACCGGAACATATTTCTGCATATAGTCTCATAATAGAAGAAAATACTCCATTATATGATAATCTTGATAAATATCCACCACTTCCTGATGAAGAAAATGACAGAAAAATGTATCAGTATACCAAAAAATATCTTGAACAAAAGGGATATTTTCGTTATGAGATATCAAATTATTCAAAAAAGGGATATGAATGTAAACATAACACTGCCTATTGGATAAGAGATAACTATGTTGGATTTGGACTTGGAGCTTCTTCTATGGTTGATAACATTAGGTGGAGAAATAAGGATAACCTGGACAAGTATATTGAGTTGCTTCATTTTAATGATATACAAAGCATTAAAGAAGATATAGACGAATTAAGCACAAATGACTGTATTGAAGAATATATGTTTTTGGGATTAAGACTTATGGATGGAATTACGGTAAAGGGTTTTAAAGATTGTTTTGGAGTTGAGATTGACAGTATTTATAGAAAACAGCTTGAAAAGTGGATAAATGAGAAAATGCTGGAGAAAAATGGTGATAGAATAAGGCTTACTGAGGCGGGAATAGATATAAGTAATGTTATTTTTGCAGATTTTTTATTAGATTAACGTATAATAATTATTACTTACCTTTTTGGGAAAGGCACAAAAAAAGCACAAAGCACATACAATAATATAAATATGTACGCCCGGAGGCACTTCTTGAAAACCTTTGATCAGCCTTTATCAATGGAAGAAGAATCAAAATACGTTGAGATAATGCGTAGTGAGGATAAAGAAGCCGCCTTTGAGGCTCGTCAGATTCTGATTGAGAGAAATTTAAGGCTTGTAGCGCATGTGGCAAAAAAATATGCTTCTTCCGGAGAAGATATGGAGGATCTTATTTCGATTGGTACGATAGGACTGATTAAATCAATCAATACATTTAAAATGGATAAAGGAAACCGGCTGGCAGCATATGCGGCTAAGTGCATAGACAATGAACTTTTGATGATGCTCAGGGCAAAAAAGAAAAAGCAAAGAGAAGTTTCATTATATGAACCAATAGGTACAGACAAAGAAGGAAATGAGATAAGGCTTTTAGATGTTTGCGAAATGGAACACTTTGATGTTGTGGATAGCATTGATATAAATGACAAAATGAGTTGTATACTAAATGTGCTTGATGAAGTTTTGACCGGGCGAGAGAGAGAAATTATCAGATTCAGATATGGAATACCATACAGACCGGCGTATATAACGCTGAGGCTGTTCAGGCATTTTTGAGCCAGGTGGGCAATAACCCCGAGATGCAGGCTATGTGGGCATATCTCAACTCGCAGGCTATGACCAATC